>NZ_LZXX01000106.1:0-198683 GCF_001729305.1 Burkholderia sp. A2
CCAAAGAAGCTTTCCATCGCAGCGTTGTCCAGGCAGTTCCCCTTGCGCGACATGCTTTGAGTCAGCTTGCGTCGCTTCAATTGCCGACGAAACGCCGGCATCCGGTATTGCCAGCCTTGGTCCGAATGCAATACCGGTCTGTCCGTGCGTTTGAGTTTGGCCAACGCCTTCTTCAGCATGCTGCTGACCAACTTGAAGGTTGGACGACGATCCATCTGGTAAGCCACGATCTCACCGTTGTATAGATCCATCACCGGCGACAGATACAGCTTGTGCCCACCGACGTTGAATTCCGTCACGTCCGTCACCCACTTCTGGTTGGCTTGCGTGGCACTGAACTGACGTTGCAGCAAGTTGGGCGCGGCCTGACCGACCTCACCTCGCCAGGAACGATATTTCTTCGGGCGCACCAAGGACTTCAGTTGCAATTGCTGCATCAGCCGCTGCACGGCCTTGTGGTTGACGAGATGCCCGGCTTGCCGGATCGCGGCCGTGACGCGTCGATAGCCGTAGCGGCCCTTGTGATGGTCGAACACCGTCCGGATCTTTGCCTTCAAATCGGCGTGGCGATCCTCGGTGTTCAGCGTTCCGAGTTGGTAATAGAACGTGCTGCGCGCCAAACCAGCCACCTTCAGCAGGGCCGCTACCGGATGGTGCGCCCGCAGTTCTCGCACTATTTGCGTTTTTTCTTTTGCGCTGCCTGCTTCTTGGCCAGCAGCGCATCGAGCTTTTTTAAGTACGCCACCTCCGCGCGCAGATACTCGTTTTCCTTGAGCAATTCCTCACGCGAGCGTTCGTCCGGTTTGTCGGATTCGGTGGGTTCGGGTGGAAGTGAAGCGGTCATCTTTCGGGGGCGTCCTCGTCGGCGAGGCGACAGTGCATCGATACCGCCCTCATGATACAGGCGCTCCCAGCCTACCACGCAGCCGGCGCCGCGAATGTCGAACAAGGCCGAGACCTGAGCGTACGACAACTCATCTCTCCACATGCGCCGCAGTACCGACAGCTTGAACTGCGCATCGTAGTGCGTGTGCTTCTTGCGTAATCCCGCACTGCCATGCTCCCGGTAGCTTGTGACCCAGCGCCGGATCACCGTACGTCCCACGCCGTGCCGGGCAGCCAGCGACTTGATGCCAATTCCGCCGGCCAGATACTCGTCAACGATGCCCTGTCTGAACTGCTCGTTGTACTTCGTCATGTAAAACACCCCAAAGGTTGGACGGGGGGGCCAACTTTTGGGGTGCAGTTCAATGGACGCCCCTTCTTTCATTTGCGACGCGCGACGCACCTGCGTGGCCCCGGTGACGGCGGCCGCGGATGCGCGTGGTTGCGTTCGGTCAGCTGTGGTTGTCGATCCACGCGCGTGCCCATTCGAGCCCTGCATCGCGCGCGTCGTCTTCGGTGTCGAACACGCCGAGCACGCCCGACGCCTCGACGAGCCGGTTGTTCTGCGTGATCGTGCCGCTCGCCGCGAAGCGCTCGGGCTGCATGATCTCGTCCTGCTGCAGGATCGCGTGGCCCCAGATCTGGTAGCCGTGGTAGGTCTGCGCTTCCATTATCGAGTCACCTCCGCGGAGCGGCCTTGCGTGCCGACCTGCAGCACGTTGCCGTCCGGCGTGTATTGACGCGGGATGTCGGAGAACGTGAGCGCGCGCGTCGCGTCCGGCGCGGCCGGCTGCATCACCGTGAGACGCCCGGGCGCGGGGTGCGCGACGGGGCGCGGGGCGGCCGGGGTGTCGGCCGCGGCCGGGCGATTCGAGCCGGCTTTCACGGCCTGCGCGACGCGGCGCTTGGGCGGTTTCGCGGCGGCTTTCGGCGTGGCGCTCGCGTGCTTCTCCGCGCGCTTGCCGGTGCGCGCGTCGGCGCCAGGGCGTGCAGCCGGCGTACGCGCCGCCGGTTGCCGCGCCTCGGGCGGGTTCCAGACCTCGACATAGTGCTCGGCGGCCCAGCCCGTTGACGCGAACGTCAGCGCGAGCAATCCGCATCCAAACAGTCTTACCATTGTCTCTCCGTCATATTCGTTGCGGCGCGCGTCCAGCCGGGGCCGTGCAGGGGCGTTCGGGGAATGCCGGCTCAGGAGAACACCTCGAGCCCGTGTTTTTCGACGATCTGGAGCATGCGCGCGGCGATGCCGCTGGGCCGCTTGTCGCCCTGTTCCCATTGGCGGATCGTCGATGTCGTCGTGTTCAGGTAGAGCGCGAACACGCTCTGGCTGACGTTGACCGACTTGCGGATGCGGGCGATCGCTTCCGGATCGAACTGCGGCGCGGCTTCGATGCGGAGATCGTCGTATTCCCGCATCGTCTTCTTGTCGATCAGGTTGGCGCGATACAGCCCCGACGCGGCGCTGTGGGGCGCCTCCGTCGCGTCGCTCTTGAATCGACTCTTGGCCATTGCAAATCTCCACAAGCTCTTTCAGTGCGACCGGCGTCGCGATGTCGCTGTCGATGTGTCGACCTACGTCCGCGGCGAGCTTTCCGAACGCGCGCCGTTCGCATGCGTCGATTTCTTCCAGACGTTGCCGCCGAGATCGACGCCCTGGCCGCGGGCCAGTTCCCGCACCGCGCGGCAGAGTTCGCCATCGGCGATTCCCGCCTTTCCGGCTGCCTTGTGAAGCCTCTTCGTCTTGAAGACGCGTCGTACGGAAGCAGGCATGTCGAGCCGGTCGAGTCAGCACAGGATTATATACCACTACGTGGTACATATTTCGACCTGGCCGAACGGCCTGCTTCGCGCCGCAAGCAGTCGGGACGGCCCGGCGAGGGGCCATCCTGTTGCCCCGTTTTACTCTACCGTCACCGACTTCGCGAGGTTGCGCGGCTTGTCGACGTCGGTGCCGCGCGCGCACGCGGTGTGATACGCGAGCAGTTGCAGCGGCACGACGTGCAGGATCGGCGACAGTTGCCCGTAGTGCTCCGGCATCCGGATCACGTGCAGGCCGTCGTCGTTGACGATCTGCGTGTCGGCATCCGCGAACACGTAGAGCTCGCCGCCGCGCGCGCGCACTTCCTGCATGTTCGACTTCAGCTTCTCGAGCAGCGTGTCGTTCGGCGCGACCGTGACGACCGGCATCGCTTCCGTGACGAGCGCGAGCGGCCCGTGCTTCAGTTCGCCGGCCGGATAGGCCTCGGCGTGGATGTACGAGATTTCCTTCAGCTTCAGCGCGCCTTCGAGCGCGATCGGGTAGTGCAGCCCGCGGCCGAGGAACAGCGCGTTTTCCTTGCGCGCGAATTCCTCCGACCACGCGATGATCTGCGGCTCGAGCGCGAGCACGCTGTTCAGCGCGGCCGGCAGGTGGCGCAGTTCCTTCAGGAATTGCGCCTCCTGCGCGGCGTCGACGTGCCCGCGCAGCTTGCCGAGCGTCGCGGCCAGCACGAACAGCGCGACGAGCTGCGTCGTGAACGCCTTCGTCGACGCGACGCCGATCTCGGTGCCCGCGTGCGTCAGGAACTGCATCTCGGTGAGGCGCACCATCGCGCTCGTCGCGACGTTGCACACCGCGAGCGTATGCGTGTGGCCGAGCGACTGCGCATGCTTGAGCGCCGCGAGCGTATCGGCCGTCTCGCCCGACTGCGAGATCACCAGCACGAGCTGGCGCGGGTTCGGCACCGACTCGCGGTAGCGGTATTCGCTGGCGATCTCGACCTGGGTCGGGATCTTCGCGATCGATTCGAGCCAGTACTTCGCGGTGAGGCCCGAGTAGTAGCTCGTGCCGCACGCGAGGATCAGCAGGCTGTCGATCTCCGCGAACGCGGCGGGGGCCGCATCGCCGAACAGCGTCGCGTCGAAGGCTTCCGTCTGCGGCACGGTGTCGCCGATCGCGCGCGGCTGCTCGAAGATTTCCTTCTGCATGAAGTGGCGATACGGGCCGAGTTCGACCGCGCCGCCGTACGCGCTGACCACGCGGATTTCACGCTGCACGGTGGCGCCGTGACGATCGACGATCGTCACGCCGTCGAGCGACAGCTCGCACACGTCGCCTTCCTCGAGGAACGTGAAGCGGTCGGTGCTGCCGGCCAGCGCCAGCGCGTCGGACGCGAGGAAGTTCTCGCCGTCGCCGTGACCGACGACGAGCGGCGAACCCTGGCGCGCGCCGACGACGGTGTGCGGCTGGTCCTTGTGGATCACGGCGATCGCATATGCGCCGTGCAGCTGGTGCACGGCTTCGCGCACTGCGTCGAACAGGTTGCCGCGGTACAGGCTGTGCACGAGGTGCGCGATCACTTCGGTGTCGGTCTGCGACACGAATTCGTAGCCCTTCGCGCGCAGCGTTTCGCGCAGCGTCTCGAAGTTCTCGATGATGCCGTTGTGCACGAGCGCGAGTGCGTTCGACGAGAAGATCGGGTGCGCGTTGTGCGTGACGGGCGCGCCGTGCGTGGCCCAGCGCGTGTGTGCGACGCCGGTCGTGCCTTCGAGGTGCGTGTCGCGCACCTGCGCATCGAGATCGGCCACGCGTGCGACGCTGCGCGCGCGCTTCGGTGCGCCCGGCTCGAGCACGGCGACGCCGCACGAGTCGTAGCCACGGTATTCGAGGCGCCGCAATCCTTCGATGAGGACCGGAACGATATTACGTTGCGCAACTGCGCCGACAATGCCGCACATGAATGGTCAATCCTGTCAGTCGAAGCGGGCGCCGCGCGGGCGCCCGCAAAAGGTTCAGCTCTTTTTCTTGACCGGGCGGACGTAGCCGCTCTTCGCGGTCTGCGTCTTCTCGTTCAACGCGAGGACGCCTTCGGCGACGTCCTTCCAGATCGTCGTGCCGGCCGCGATCGTCACGCCGCGGCCGACGCGCACGGGCGCGACGAGCTGCGTGTCGGAGCCGACGAACACGTCGTCCTCGATCACGGTGCGGAACTTGTTCGCGCCGTCGTAGTTGCAGGTGATCGTGCCCGCGCCGATGTTCACGCGCGCGCCGATGTCGGCGTCGCCGATGTACGTGAGGTGATTCGCCTTCGAGCCGTGGCCGATCACCGCGTTCTTCACCTCGACGAAGTTGCCGACGTGCGCTTCGTCCGCGAGCTGCGCGCCCGGGCGCAGCCGCGCGTACGGGCCGATCACGGTGTTCGCGCCGAGCACGGCGCCGTCGATGTGCGTGAACGCGTCGATGCGCGTGCCCGCGCCGATCGACGCGTTGCGGATCACGCAGTTCGCGCCGATCGTCACGTTGTCGGCGAGCGTCACGTTGCCTTCGAACACGCAGTTCACGTCGATCGACACGTCGCGGCCGCAGCGCAGCGTGCCGCGCACGTCGACGCGCGCCGGATCGGCGAGCGTCACGCCGTCGACGAGCAGCGCATCGGCGACGTTGCGCTGGTGAATGCGTTCGAGCTCCGCGAGCTGCGCCTTGCTGTTCACGCCGAGCGTTTCCCATTCGTCGTCGGGCTGCGACGTGACGACCTCGAAGCCGGCCTCGATCGCGAGTTCGACGACGTCGGTCAGGTAGTACTCGCCCTGCGCGTTTTCGTTCTTCAGCGCGCCGAGCCACATCGACAGCTGGGCCGTCGGCGTGACGATGATGCCGGTGTTGATCTCGGCGATCCGCAGCTCGTCCGGCGACGCATCCTTCTGCTCGACGATGCGCGTGACGAAGCCGGCCGCGTCGCGCACGATGCGGCCGTAGCCGGTCGGGTCGTCGAGCGTGACGGTCAGAATGCCGTAGCGGCCGTCGCGCGCGGCGTCGACGAGACGCTGCAGCGTCGACGCGCGGGTGAGCGGCACGTCGCCGTACAGCACGAGCGTCGGTTGCGCGGGATCGAGGAGCGGCAGCGCCTGGCGCACCGCGTGGCCGGTGCCGAGCTGCTCGGCCTGCACCGCGAACTGGACGTCGGGCGCGGCGACGGCGGCCTGGACCTGCTCGGCGCCGTGGCCGACGACGACGACGAGCCGGGACGGCTGCAGCGTGCGCGCGGTGTCGATGACGTGGGACAGGAGCGGCCTGCCGGCCAGGGGGTGAAGCACTTTCGGCAGCGCGGAACGCATGCGCTTGCCGGTGCCTGCCGCCAAAATCACGATATTCATGGCGCGCGCTTGGGTCAGAGTTCGAAGCCGTCCATTTTAGCATGCGGCCCTTGTCGCTCCGGGCCTGTCGCGGCGCGGCGACAACGCCGAAACGAGGCCGTTGGCCCCGGTTTCGGCGGGTGTTCGGTCCCTGCTTACAGGTCGTCGAACTGGACGATCGAGATCGGTCGGGCCGCGACCGGTTTGCCGGCGCCGGGCGCCATCGCGTCGTCGCCCGATGCGCACGGCTCCTCGTCGAACGCGATGTCGCCTTGCGGATCGGCTTCACCCGTCGCGCGCAGCGACTGGAACGGGTACAGCGTCGTGTCCATCAGGTGCGACGGCACGACCTTCGCGAGCGCGTTGAACATGTTGTCGACGCGGCCCGGGAAGCGCTTGTCCCATTCGCGGATCAGCGCCTTCATTTCCGCACGCTTCAGGTTCGGCTGGCTGCCGCACAGGTTGCACGGGATGATCGGGAATTCGCGCAGCTCCGCGTATTTCTCGAGATCGGTTTCCTTCACGTACGCGAGCGGGCGGATCACGATGTTCTTGCCGTCGTCCGACTGCAGCTTCGGCGGCATTCCCTTCAGCTTGCCGCCGTAGAACATGTTCAGCAGCAGCGTCTGCACGATGTCGTCGCGGTGATGGCCGAGCGCGATCTTGGTCGCGCCGAGCTCGCCGGCCACGCGGTACAGGATCCCGCGGCGCAGCCGCGAGCACAGCGAGCAGGTCGTCTTGCCTTCCGGCACGAGCCGCTTGACGATGCTGTAGGTGTCCTGGTTCTCGATGTGGAACGGCACGCCGACCTGCTTCAGGTATTCGGGCAGCACGTGCTCGGGGAAGCCCGGCTGCTTCTGGTCGAGGTTCACCGCGACGATGTCGAAGTCGATCGGCGCGCGCTCGCGCAGGCGCAGCAGCACGTCGAGCATCGCGTAGCTGTCCTTGCCGCCCGACAGGCACACCATCACCTTGTCGCCCTGCTCGATCATGTTGTAGTCGCCGATCGCCTGGCCGACCTGGCGCACGATCCGCTTGAACAGCTTGTTGTTCTCGTACGCTTCCTTCTGCTCGCGGCGCGTCAGCGCGGGGCGGCCGGTTTCGGCGGTCGCGGCGTCGGCCGCCGTGTCGTTCATGTGGGGGGCGTTCATTGGCGCTCCTCGTCCTTGATGCGAAAGACTTCGACGCCGACGGCGTCGCAGTCCGGATAGGCGTCCGGTTTCTCGGTACGGACGCGTACCGCGCGCACGGCGTCGTGCGCCAGCAGGTGCGCGGCGATCGAATCGCACAGCGTTTCCTGCAGATGAATGTGGCCGCGCGCGAGGCACTGCGCGACGCTCTGCTTCATCAGGTCGTAGTCGACGACTTCATGCAGCCGGTCATCGACGGGCGTCGACTGCGCAAGCGGCACGAACAGGTCGACGTTGATGACGACGCGCTGCTCGCCGCGCTTCTCGTGTTCGAAGGCCCCGATGTTGATGTGCACCTCGTAGTCGCGCAGGTAGAGCCTGCGGCAATCCGCGAGGCGGGGGTGCAGGAGAGCGGAAAACATGGTCGTCCCAGTCAAATTGGCGTGCGCGCACGCAAAGCGGCGCGGGCGGCGGTCAGGCCGCGCCCGCGCGGTTCATTCATTCGGGCCGGCGGCGGGCGGCACCAGGTGCTCGCCGCCGTCGACGGTCAGCGTCGCGCCCGTCACGCCGGGCGCGCTCGCGAGATAGCAGGCGGCCGCCGCGATGTCGTCCGCGTGCGGCGCGTGGCCGCGCACGAGCGCCGCGACCCGCACCTTCGGCGCGAGCGCCAGCGCGAGCGCCGACGTCGCGCGGTTCAACGCGGCCTGCATCAGCGCGTGCGACAGCTGCGCCGGCGCCGGGTGAAACAGGGCCTGATCCAGTACGTGGATCGCGCACGCGCGCAGCGCTTCGTGCTCGCGCGCGGCGTCGGGCGTCGCATCGGCGAGCGCGCGGGCCAGCGCGAGCGGCGCGGTCACGTTGCGCGCGAGCGCGGCGGCGAGCGACGCGGCGTCGACCGTGTGCGCGTCGTCGGTGCCGGCGCTGGCGCTGACGAACACCGCGCATGCAGGCCGGCCGAGCGCTTCGCCGCACGCGGCGACGAGGGCCGCGGCATCGGCTTCCACGGCCAGATCGGCGTCGAGCACGGCCGCGCGGCGGCCGAGCGCCGTGACTTCGGCGACGAGCGCGTCGGCGGCCGCGCGCGGCGCGCGTTGGCTGCGCTGCAGCGCGACGTCCCAGCCGCGGCGGGCGAAACCCGTCGCGAGCGCGCGGCCGATCGACGCGGCGTCCGCCGCGTTACCCACGGCGCCCGTGACGAGCACCACGCGTGGGGTGGACGTATCGGCTGAAACGGTCATTTACAATGCCGGGATGAACCCGAAAGCTCACGAACCCGCTAGTTTACCTGCTCCCGGCCCTGACGCGCTCGCGCAGTCCGAAACCCTCGCCGCGCAACTGCGCGACGAGATTGCGGCGGCCGGCGGCTGGCTGCCGTTCGACCGCTTCATGGAGCGCGCGCTGTATGCGCCGGGCCTCGGTTATTACAGCGGCGGCGCGCGCAAGTTCGGGCGCCGCGCCGACGACGGCAGCGACTTCGTCACCGCCCCCGAGCTGTCGCCGCTGTTTGCGCAGACGCTCGCGAACCCCATCGCCGAAGCGCTCGCGGCGACCGGCACGCGCCGCGTGATGGAGTTCGGCGCCGGCACGGGCAAGCTCGCGGCCGGGCTGCTCGCGGCGCTCGACGCGCCGGGCGTCGAACTCGACGAATACCTGATCGTCGACCTGTCGGGCGAGCTGCGCGAACGGCAGCGCGACACGATCGAAGCCGCGGCGCCGGCGCTGGCCGCGAAGGTGCGCTGGCTCGACGCGCTGCCCGAGCGGTTCGACGGCGTCGTGGTCGGCAACGAGGTGCTCGACGCGATGCCGGTGCGCCTCTTCGCGAAGGCGGATGGCGCGTGGCGCGAGCGCGGTGTCGCGCTCGACGCACGGCAGGCGTTCGTGTTCGACGACCGGCCGGTCGGCGCCGCCGGCCTGCCGGCGGTGCTCGCGACGCTCGACGTCGGCGATGGCTACGTGACCGAAACGCACGAGGCCGCGCTCGCGTTCACGCGCACCGTTTGCACGATGCTCGCGCGTGGTGCGGTGCTGCTGGTCGACTACGGGTTTCCCGCGCACGAGTACTACCACCCGCAGCGCGACCGCGGCACGCTGATGTGCCATTACCGTCACCACGCGCACGACGACCCGTTCGTATACCCGGGCCTGCAGGACATCACCGCGCACGTCGAATTCACCGGCATCTACGACGCGGGCGTCGCGACCGGCGCCGATCTGCTCGGCTACACATCGCAGGCGCGCTTCCTGTTGAACGCAGGCATCACCGATGCGCTGGCCGCGATCGATCCGTCCGACATTCATCAGTTCCTGCCGGCCGCGAACGCGGTGCAGAAGCTGATCTCGGAGGCCGAGATGGGCGAGCTGTTCAAGGTGATCGCGTTTTCGCGCGGGATCGACGGCACGCTCGACGCGTTCGCGCGCGGCGACCGCTCGCATGCGCTCTGACGGAGCCCTGACGTGCTGCGCTGGCTATTGACGACGTTCGTCGCGGTGATGATCCTGACGCGCTGCTGGCCGTGGCTCGGCAAGCTCGGGATCGGGCGGATGCCGGGCGACGTCACGCTGACGCTCGGCGGGCGGCGCTACCCGTTCCCGTTCATGTCGACTCTGGTGCTGACGATGCTGGTATCGATGGTGGCGCGGCTGCTCTGAGCCGCGCCGAACAAGAGGGGTGCGTCACAGCTCGATCTCGCCGAGGATCCGGTGCGCGAGCGCCTTCGCCTCGTCGAACGCTTCTTCCTCGCTGGGGCTCGTCGAGTGGACGTCGTAACGCATGTTCTCGGTGTCGTCCCCGTCGTCGCGCGCGAGGATCACGTAACCCTGGAACTGCCCGTTGCCTGCATGCTGCGTATGCGCCTTGGCCGTGTAGATGCCTTTCGTGAACGTGTTCGTGTCCATCGTGCTCTCCCGCAAAAAGGACACTTCATCGTAGCACTGCGGCGCAGCATGGTGAACGCGGTTTATCGGTGACCGATCAGCGACCGGCACCTGCGTGCGCGTCCCTTCAACGCCTGTTCAACCTTCGAGCAGCGCGACGACCTCGTCGAGCGTCGGCGCGTGCGCGCCCGTGTGCCGGCACGCGGCGGCGCCGGCCGCCAGCGCGAACGCGAGATGCTCGCGCCAGCCGCGCTGCGGCGCGGCCATCAGGCTGAACAGCAGGCCGCCGATCGACGCGTCGCCCGCGCCGACGGTGTCGGCCACCTCGACTCGCGGCGGACTGGCCTCGTGCACGTCGCCGTCCGCGTGGAGCGTCGCCGCCTGCGCACCGCGCGTGACGAGCACGGCCGCCCGCGGGTTCAGCGCGCGCACCGCCGCGATCGCGTCGGGGCCGTCGCCGCCGAACAGGTGCCGCAGGTCTTCGTCGGACACCTTGATCAGGTCGGCGAGCGCGGCCATCTTCTCCAGCGTCGGCCGGTATGCGGCCGTCATCAGGTTCCGCACGTTCGGGTCGAAGCTGATCTTCACGCCGCGTGCGTGCAGGTCGGCCGCGAGCGCGGCCAGCGTGCCCGCGAGCGGTTCGCGCACGAGGCTGATGCAGCCGAAATGCGCCCATTGCACGTGCTCGGCCCAGCCGGCCGGCAGCCGCGCGGGATCGAACGCGAGATCGGCGCTCGCTTCGCCGATGAAGAAGTACGCGGGCGGGCGCGTCTCGTGAACGATCGCGAGCAGCGGCGGCCGCGCGACGCGCTGCAGGAAGCGCAGGTCGAGCCCAGCCGCTTCGCTCGTGCGCCACAGCACGTCGGAGAAGCAGTCTTCGCCGATCGAGCCGGCGAGCGCGCTCGGTATGCCGAGCCGCGCGACCGCGCGCGCGACGTTCCAGCCGGCGCCGCCCGGCACCGACGTCCACTGCGCGTCGCCCGCGCGCACCATGTCGGTCAGGATGTCGCCCGCCGACACGAACGCCGGAAACGTGGCGCCGCTCATTGCGTCGGCTCGCTGCGTTGCATGCGCGCGAGGGTCGCGAGCACGTCGTAGCAGGCGCCCATCGTGTGATAGTCGGTCTTGCCGGCCGGGCTCTTCTCGTCGCTGTACTTGCGGTTGTCGCAGGTGAGGATCCGGTACCACGCGCCGTAGCGGTGATCGACGAAGTGCGCCCAGCTGTAGCGCCAGATCTCGTCGTACCAGTCCCAGAAGCGCTCGCTGCCGGTGCGCGCGCCGAGCATCGCGGCCGCCGCGAAGGTTTCCGCCTGCACCCAGAAATACTTGTTGTGGTCGCAGATCGTGAAGTCGGGGCCGAAGCCGTAGCAGAGGCCGCCGTGATCCGCGTCCCACGCGTGCGTGAGCGCCGCGTCGAACAGCTCGGCCGCGCGCGGCGCGAGCCAGTCGAGCGGGCGGTGCCGCTCGAGGATCAGCAGCAGCTTCGCCCATTCGGTCTGGTGCCCGGGCTGGAAGCCCCACGGACGGAAGATGTTCGAGCTGTCTTCCTTGTTGTAATCCCAGTCGATCGACCAGTCCGCATGGTAGTGCTCCCACACGAGCCCGCCCGACAGCGCGGCCTGGCGCTGCGTGATGTGGGACGCGAGCTTTTCCGCGCGATCGAGGTACGTCAGATGGCCGGTCGCCTCGTACGCGGCGAGCAGCGCTTCCGTCATGTGCATGTTCGCGTTCTGGCCGCGATACGACGACACGTTCCAGTTCGGCGTCGCATCGTCCGCGTAGAGGCCCGCGGCCGCATCCCAGAAGCGGTGCTCGGCGAGCTCGTAGGTCGACGCGATCAGCGGGCGCGCTTCGTCGATACCGGCCATCGTCGCGTGCGCGGCCGCGAGCAGCACGAACGCGAGGCCGTAGCAGTGGCGCGTGCCGTCGAGCGTCGCGTGCTTCGCGCCGTCGCGCCAGTCGAGCTCCCAGTCGTAGCCCTGCAGCGCGTCGTCCCAGTGCGCGTCGCGCAGGAAACGCAGCCCGTGGCGCGCGTAGTCGAGGTGGCGCGGATCGCCGAAATGGCGGTACGCCATCGCGTAGTTGAAGACGAACCGGCAGGTGCTGACGAGGTGGCGCGACGTGCGGTTGTAGATGCTGCCGTCGTCGCGGAAGTAATGGTAGAAGCCGCCCGTCGGGTCGAATGCGTTCGTCGCGTAGAAGCGCAGCGTGTCTTCGATGTGCGACAGCAGGAACGACGGGTCGCGAAAGCTCGCGACGAACGGTGCCGCTTGCGCGTGGCTGGCCGGCGCGGCGGCGCGGGAGTGGACCGGGGGCATGTTCATGACTCTTGGACCGTGGCGGTATCGAATGCCGGTGAGCCGGCGGGCTGGCTGCTGGCCCGCACGATCAGCGCGACGGGCAGGGAGATCTCGGTGCGCTCGGGCGATTCCGCGAGCAGCAGTTCGACGCCGCGGCGGCCGAGCGCTTCCTTGTCGACCGCGAGCGTCGTGAGCGGCGGGTTCGCGTGCGCGGCGGCCGGGATGTCGTCGAAGCCGACGATCGCGATGTCGTCCGGAATCCGCAGGCCGCGCGCGATGCACACGCGCTGCGCGGCCAGCGCGGCCGCGTCGTTGTACGCGAACACGGCGTCGGGGCGCGGGCCGGGCGCGTCGAGCAGTTGCTCCATCGCACGCGCGGCGCCCGTGTCGGGGTCGAGCCCCGCGTCGATCGTCACTTCGTATGCGGGATCGAACAATCGCCCGGCTTCGAAGAACGCGCGCCGGTAGCCGATCGCGCGCTGCGCGATGCTGTAGTGCGCGGCCGAGCCGCCGATGAACGCGATTCGCGAGCGGCCGCTGGCGAGCAGGTGGCGCATCGCGAGCGCCGCGCCCGTCGCGTTGTCGATGTTGACCGAGCGCAGCCCGGGCGCCCACAGGTCGATCAGCACGAGGGGCCGGCCGGTGGCGGCGAGCGCCTCGATCGTCTCGGGCTCGATGAAGCCGGCGACCGCGATCGCATCGGGCGCATGCGGGCGCATCTGGCGCAGCACGTCGTCGTTCGGGCCGACCGTGAGCAACGTCGGCACGATGCCGCGTTCGCGGCAGGCGTCCTCGACGCCGTGCAGCACGTGCGAGAAGAACGGGCTTGCGGGAAAGCGGTTGTGCTGGCGGTGCAGCAGAAAGGTGAGCCGGCGGATGCGCGGCCGCAGCTGGGCGGGATCGTAACCGAGCTGCCGGGCGATCTCGACGATGCGCGCGCGCGTGGCTTCGGACAGGCCGGGCTGGTTTTTCAGCGCGCGGGAGACGGTGCCGATCGAGACCTCAGCCGCCCGCGCCACGTCGCGAATGGTCGTACCCATCGTTAGGGGTCCGGTTTGTTTAGGGTGGAGGCGATTGTATAGTAAAACGCGCTGCGGAATTCGGGTCGGATAACCGGGGAATACCCGCAAATAACGGGGTTTTAGCCGCTAATCTGCGAAAACACCGTTACTAAAAATACTAAACAAAACACGAAAAAGGCAAGGTTGGTGTGCGGATGTCCGCCAGCGCCGGCGGAGCGCGGCAACGCGCGGCGGAGGCGGGTGCGCAGGTCAGAGCGAGGGCGCGGCACCCGGCTGCCTGCGCGTACGTCGACGAGGCGCCGTCGCGCAACAGCCCGACCACGCGCCGGACGGGCATCGGGCGGATCGGTCGGCGCACGGACGTTGCCGGTGCGCCCGACGCCTGTGCGCCTTCAGCCCGCCGCCATCGCCGCGGCCGGCGGTTCGCCGCGATCGCGCAGCGCGGCGCGACCGGCATCGAGATCGACGACCGCGAGCCCGTCAGGCTGCTGCTTCGCCCGCCGCTTCGCGAGCGCGGCGACCGATGCGATCTCGTCGCTGCCGTAGCGTTGCGCGCCGTGCGCGCCGGCCGGCACGCCGACCGCGCCGATCGCCATCGTCACGAAGCCGAAGAACGCCGGGTTGCCGTGGCGGTCCTCGCCGCGCAGCCCGCCTGCCTGCCGGTCGGCCTGCGTGTAGAAGCGTTGCGCGCCGTCGTTGAAGCGTGCGATCGCGTCGGCGGCGCGCTCGCGCCAGTCGTCGCGCTGGAACAGCACGAGGAAATCGTCACCGCCGACGTGGCCGAGAAAGTCGCGCTGCGGATCGCACACGCCGGCCAGCACCGTCGCGGCGAACTTCAGCACTTCGTCGCCCTGCCAGTAGCCGTACTGGTCGTTGAACGGCTTGAACTGGTTCAGGTCGACGTAGCACGCGTGAAAGCCGGCGTCGCGCTGAAGCAGGCGGTCGATGTGCGCGCTGATCGGGATGTTGCCGGGCAGGAACGTCAGCGGATTCGCATAGCGCGCGGCCTCGATGCGCATCTCGGTCACCGTGCGCACGAGGCTCTCGCCGGTGCCGAGCCCGACATAGCGGCCGTGTTCGGTGATCACGAAGCCGTCCGCGAGATAGCGCTGGTCGTGGCGCGCGAGCAGCGTCGCGAGCTGCTCGAACGTGGTCGCGTTGTCGATCATCAGCGGCGCATCGTTCGCGAACTGCAGGCACGGCTTCTTCCCGAACACCTCGCGGTGATACGGCAGCGCGAAACGGTCGATGAAGCCGCGGCGATTCACGAGCGCGACGGGCCGCCCGCGCTCGACGAGCGCGACCGCATGCAGATCGGGCATCCGGTTGAACAGGTCGAGCACGTCGTTGCTGGTCGCGTCGCGCGGCAGCGCCGGGGCGGGCACGAGCATCTTCCCGGCGATCGTGCCGGCCGGCCGCACCGCGCGCGTCACGCCGGGAAACACCGCGATGTGCGGCGCGCGGATCGCGTCGCGCGCGGCCGGCGCGACCACCGGCGACGGCTGCGCGTTCGGCCGGCCGAGCAGGAAGCCCTGCACGCAGCAGATGCCCATGTCGCGCACGACGATCAGGTCGCATTCGTTCTCGATGCCTTCCGCGATCAGCTTCGCGCCGCTCGCTTGCGCGAAGTGCTGCATGGCCCTCACGGCCTCGAACTTGAGCGGGTCGTGCGCGATGTCGTGGATGAAGAAGCGATCGATCTTCACGACGTCCGGGTGGAGGCGCAGCCACAGGTTCATGCTCGCGTTCGCGGTGCCGTAGTCGTCGAGCGCGAACTGGATGCCGGCGTCGCGCAGCGTCGCGACCGCCGGTCCGATGTCCGCGAGATCGGGAATCGCGTTCTGCTCGGTGAGCTCGATCACGATGCGTTCGGCGCCGATTTGCGCGCGGCCGAGGAACTGGCGTGCGCGCTCGCGTTCGCTGGCGAGCGTGAGGATCGTGCCCGCGCTGAAATTGAGGAACAGCTTGCCGTCGCAGCCGAGCGCCGCGAACGCGTCGAGGCAGGTGAGCGCGGCGGCCCGTTCGAGCGCGATGGTCTCGCCTTCGCGCGCGGCCTGCGCGAACAGCGCGGCGGGCGGCTCGAGGTCGGTGCCGCGCGGGCCGCGGATCAGCCCTTCGTAACCGACGACCGTGCCGGACCCGAGGTCGACGATCGGCTGGAAAACGGCGGCGAGCGCGCGGTCCGCGATCAGGCGCGTGGTGCGGGGGGCAGCGGAATCGGAGGAGGGCGCGGGCATGGGCGAGGGCAGCCGGATCGACGGGACGACCGGCTTATCGGCACCGCTGGCGGAGAATTGAATGAAGATTTCGTGACACGACAGGCGTTGCCGGTGCATCGAGCGGGACGCGCATCGGGGCGGGACTGGAAGGGGAGGTGGACGGAAAGCGGGAGGCGGAAAGCGGACAGCCGCCAGCGACGGCCATCGCGCGCCCGGGCGCGTCAGCGCTTGCCCGCGCTCAGCGCGCCGGACGCGGCTGCCGTGCCGCCTTCGGCGCGCTCGCCGCTCGTGTCGCGCGCGCCCCAGCGCTGCGCGAGCGCCGCGCACGCCATCAGCTGGATCTGGTGGAACAGCATCAGCGGCAGCACGATCGCACCGACCGCGTTCGCCGAGAAGATCACCTTCGCCATCGGCACGCCGGCCGCGAGGCTCTTCTTCGATCCGCAGAAGATGATCGTGATCTGGTCGGCGCGGTTGAAGCCGAGCCGCTTGCTGACGAACGCGGTCAGCAGCAGCGCGATCGCGAGCAACACGAGGTTGACGACGAGCAGGCCGCCGAGCGCGCGCGGCGGAATCTGGTGCCACAGCCCCTCGTTGACGGCCTCGCTGAACGCGACGTAGACGACCAGCAGGATCGAGCCCTGGTCGACGAAGCGCAGCACGCCGCGATTGCGGTCGATCCAGCCGCCGATCACGGGCCGCAGCAACTGGCCGGCGATGAACGGCACGAGCAGCTGCATCACGATGCTGCCCACGGTGCTCCACGGCGACGCGGTCGCGGCCGACTGCGACGTGATCATCAGGCCGACGAGCGCCGGCGTGACGAAGATCCCGAGCAGGCTCGACGCCGATGCCGCGCACACGGCGGCCGGCACGTTGCCCTTCGCGATCGACGTGAACGCGATCGACGACTGGACCGTCGACGGCAGCGTGCACAGGAACAGCACGCCCGCATACAACGTCGGCGTGACGAGCGGCTGCAGCACCGGTTTCAACGCGAGGCCGAGCAGCGGGAACAGCGCGAACGTGCTGAGCAGCACGACCGTGTGCAGTCGCCAGTGGGTCGCGCCGGCGATGACGGCTTCGCGCGACAGTTTCGCGCCGTGCAGGAAAAACAGCAGGCCGACGGCGATGTTGGTCGCCCAGTTGAACGCATGGGCGGCCGGGCCGCGGCAGGGCAGCAGGCTCGCGAGCACGACGGTGCCGACGAGCGCGAGCGTGAAGTTGTCGGGGAGAAAACGGGGACGGGCCATCGGGGGACTCGGTTCGGAAACGGCGAAGGCGCGCGTCGCGCGCGCGGATCGCGTTATTGTCCCGGTTGACGATTCACCAGACAAATTCATTGTGCGAATCGATTGATGAATCGATTGCATGCAATGAGGGCTGCCGCGTCCACCCGGCCCCGCGCAAAACCGCAGAAGAATGTTCTGCCGCGACCGCGTGCCGAAGCGAAAAAACCTAGCAGTAACATGGTGTTACACCGATGCCGGCGACATAACACTTTTTGGCTCGACACACTTTCCGCCCGCTCATAAATTACTGCTGAAAGCCTTGGGTCGGCCGAAAGGAACCGACGGCGGGCGTCGATGGGCACGGAACGATGACGGAACGGGTGAAACGGAAGATCGGACGATGGGTGGCGGGCGTGCTCGGCGCGCTGCTGATGCCGCTCGCGCTGGCCCAGCCGCCCCATGGCGGTCACGGGTTCGGTGGCCACGGCTTCGGCGGCGGCGACATGCGCGCGTACGGTCAGCCGGCCGGTGGCCCCGGCGGCGGTCCGGTCTGGCGTCGCGTTCCGCCGCCTGCCGGCGTGCGTCCCGGCGGCGTGAGCGGCGCCGGTTCCCGCTGGGGGCTTCGCCCGACGCCGTCGTACGGCCATTACGCCGCGCAAAGCCCGTATCGGCCGATCAGCGCCGAAGTGCGCCAGATGCCGCGCCCGCCGGGCGGCGGCAACGTCCCGCTGCGGGCCGGCTCGATCCGCGCCGACGTCGCGCGCTACAACGAGGAGCGCGGCGGTCGCCCGATGCCGCCGCCCCGCTCGCAGGAAGAGCCTGCGCACTCGCCTTCTTTCTCCCCGTTCTACCGAAACTGAGCGCCCCCGCGCTCAGCCCCTCGCCGGCTGATGCGAATTCGCCACAGTCGCGCGCAGATTTCCGCTGATTTTCCCGCCGCATTGCGCTATCTTTCGCGCCCGGTACGCGCTTGCCGCGCCGCCGCCCGCCGGTGCGACCGCATTCGCGGCGGGCCGCCGCCGTGCATCCGGCCATGGATACATGCCGCGAAGTTAATGCCGGCGCTATACCCGCAATAAGTGTGCGCAATTTTGACCGGACGAATGATCCGTAAAGATGGCTGCGCCCCATACGACGCAAGCACTCGGCTCCAAAAAACAACGCTCGCGCCACTTATCGACTATCCGACAAAACCTGGAGATCCCATGAAAGCATTCGCCCGTCGTGCGTCGCGCACGTCCGTCAAGCTGATCGCCGCAGCCGCCTGCGTGGCGGCCGCCGCACCCGTCCATGCGCAGTCGAGCGTCTCGCTCTACGGGCAGGTTGACGAATGGGTCGGCGCCACCAAGTTCCCGGGCGGCGATCGTGCTTGGAACGTGTCGGGCGGCGGGATGTCGACGTCGTACTGGGGCCTGCACGGCGCCGAGGATCTCGGCGACGGCTACCAGGCGATCTTCACGCTGGAGAGCTTCTTCCGTGCGCAGAACGGCCAGTACGGCCGCTTCCAGGGCGACACGTTCTTCGCACGCAATGCGTACGTCGGCATCAGTTCGCCGTACGGCACGGTGACGGCAGGCCGCCTGACGACGCACCTGTTCCTGTCGACGATCCTGTTCAACCCGTTCTACGACTCGTACACCTTCTCGCCGATGGTGTACCACGTGTTCCTCGGCCTCGGCACGTTCCCGACCTATCCGAGCGACCAGGGCGCGGTCGGCGATTCGGGCTGGAACAACGCGGTGGGGTACACGTCGCCTTCGTTCGGTGGCCTGAATTTCGGCGCGATGTACGCACTCGGCAACCAGGCCGGCGACAACCGCTCGAAGAAGTGGAGCGCGCAGTTCAACTACGCGAACGGCCCGTTCGCGGCGACCGCCGTGTATCAGTACGTGAACTTCAACAACGGCCCGCAGGACCTGAGCGCGCTCGTGACCGGCATGAAGAGCCAGGGCATCGCGCTGGTCGGCGCGACCTACGACCTGAAGCTCGTGAAGCTGTTCGGTCAGTACATGTATACGAAGAACGACCAGGTCGCGGGCAGCTGGCACGTGAATACCGCGCAGGGCGGCGTGTCGGTGCCGATCGGCGTGGGCAACGCGATGGCGTCGTATGCGTACTCGCGCGACGCGGGCGGCCTCGACCAGACGCGCCAGACCTGGGCCGTCGGCTACGACTACCCGCTGTCCAAGCGCACCGACGTCTACGCCGCCTACATGAACGACCACATCAGCGGCCTGTCGACCGGCAACACGTTCGGCGCAGGCATTCGCGCGAAGTTCTGACGCGCGCGTGCAATCGGCGCGCCGGCCGCGCGCGTGAATCGCGCGTGCCGGCTGCATGTTTTCCCGGCCGTCATTTCCGGCCCGAAGCGGCGCCGCCACCCGCGGCGCCGTTTTGCCTTTCTTGACCTTTCTGTTTCCTCGCCTTTGTTACCCTATCTCGTAATTGGTTGATTCCCCGGGATTGCGAGCTAGTTCGATGGATACCCTCGTCAGCATGAATGTGTTTCGCTACGTCGTCGAAGTGGGCAGCTTCGTCGGCGCGGCGGAGCGCATGCAGATGTCGGCGGCGATGGCGAGCAAGCACGTGATGCACCTCGAGCAGCAGCTCGGCGCGCGGTTGCTGCATCGCACGACACGACGCGTCGCGCCGACCGAGGCGGGACGCGAATACTACGAGCGCCTCGTGCAGGCGCTGTCCGAACTCGACGAAGCCGGCCAGGCCGTCGGCGCCGCGAGCGTGGTGCCGCAGGGCAGGCTGCGCGTGACGTCGCTGTCCGCGTTCGGGCTGCGGCACGTGATGCAGGCCGTCACCGATTATGCGGGCCGGTTCCCGGACGTGACCGTCGACATGACGCTGTCCGATCGCGTGGTCGACCTGATCGAGGAAGGCTATGACGTCGCGGTGCGCGCGGCGCCGAACGGATTGAAATCGTCGTCGCTGGTCGCACGCCAGATCGCGACCGCGCACATCCTGCTGGTCGCGTCGCCCGAGTATCTCGAGAAGCGCGGCACGCCGCAGACGATCGCCGATCTCGCGAACCACAACTACCTGCGGCGCGATTCGAATTCGACGATGCTCGATTCGCTGGTGATCGATGCGGCCGCCGCGTCGCGCGTGAGCCTGAACGGCAACCTGATCGTGAACCATCTCGAAGGGCTGCGCGCGGCCGTGCTCGCCGGCGCGGGCATCGCGCTGCTCGGCACCGAAGTGGTCGGCGACGACATCGAGTCGGGCCGGCTCGTGCCGGTGCTGCTCGATTCGGTGCCGCCGCACGAGGCGCCGATCTATGCGGTGTATGCGAGCCGTCGCCACGTGTCCGCGAAGGTACGCTCTTTCGTCGATTTCCTGGCTGCGCGTTTCGAAGGGCAGTCGCTGTGCCCGTCGATCGAATCGCACCTGCGCGTGCTGCCGATCACGCGGATGAAGCGCGCGGTCTGAGCCGCGTCGTCCGCCGCGGCGGGGCAATGAAAAAGCGCGAACCGCTGCCGGTTCGCGCTTTTCGTTTGGCATCGACGATGCTCGCGTCGATGGCGGCCGCGATGGCCGCCGCATCCGTCAGCGCGGGATGCCGAGCCGCGCCTTCGCGTCGTCGTATTCGCGCTTGAGCCGCTCGACGAGCGCGCTCACGCTCGGCAGATCGTCCATCAGGCCGACGCCCTGGCCGGCGCCCCAGATGTCCTTCCACGCCTTCGTCTTGTCGCTGCCGAAATTCATCTTGGTCTTGTCCGATTCCGGCAACGCGTCCGGATCGAGGCCGGCCTTCTCGATGCTCTCGCGGATGTAGTTGCCGTGCACGCCCGTGAAGAGGTTCGTGTAGATGATGTCCGACGATTTCGCGTTCAGGATCGCGTGCTTGTAGTCGTCGATCGCGTGCGCTTCCTGCGTCGCGATGAAACGCGTGCCCATGTACGCGAAATCCGCGCCCATCGCCTGCGCGGCGAGGATCGAGCCGCCGTTCGCGATCGAGCCGGACAGCACGATCGGGCCGTCGAAGATCTTGCGGACTTCGCCGACCAGCGCGAACGGCGACGTCGTGCCCGCGTGGCCCCCGGCGCCGGCCGCGACGAGGATCAGCCCGTCGACGCCCGCTTCGAGCGCCTTCTGCGCGTGGCGCAGGTTGATCACGTCGTGCAGCACGATGCCGCCGTAGCCGTGCACCGCGTCGACGATCTCGCGCGCCGGCGCACGCAGGCTCGTGATGAAGATCGGCACCTTGTGCTCGACGCACACGCGCACGTCGTGCTCGAGCCGCGCGTTCGACTGGTGGACGATCTGGTTGACCGCAATCGGGCCGATCACCGCATCGGGGTGTTTCGCCTTGTGGTCGGCGAGTTCCGACTGGATCTGCGTGAGCCACTCGTCCAGTAATTCGGCCGGACGCGCATTGAGCGCGGGGAACGAACCGACGATGCCCGCCTTGCATTGCGCGAGCACGAGTTCGGGGTAGCTGACGATGAACATCGGCGACGCGATGACGGGCAGCGTCAGGTTCTGCAGGACGGTGGGCAATGCCATGTGATGTCTCCAGTCTCCGGGGCGTCGCGGTCGGACGGTGATTCGAGTGTAGCGGCCGAGCGCGTTCGATCATATTAATACGAACGGTCGTGCGATTCTACGCGAGCTTAACAAACTCCGCGGTGTGCCGGCAATCGAGTGAGTGTTCTCTTTCTATGGTTTCGCGTGCTTGCCTCGCTGTGAAGACGCGCCGGCGCCCATAAAATAGCCGCCATAACAAACCAACGAGAAACAAACCATGTCGTTTGAGGCGTTTGCACCGTTTCGCGTGACGGTGCAGGACACCGACATTTTCGGTGTCAAAGGAGGCGCGGGGCCGCCGCTGCTGTTGCTGCACGGCCATCCGCAGACCCACATGATCTGGCATCGCGTCGCCGCGACGCTCGCGAATCACTTCACGGTGATCGCCACCGACCTGCGCGGCTACGGCGTATCCGGCCGGCCGCCGAGCGACGCGCGGCATGCGCCGTATTCGAAACGGGCGATGGCGGCCGACCAGGTCGCCGTGATGCGGCATTTCGGCTTCGAGCAGTTCCACGTGTGCGCGCACGATCGCGGCGCGCGGGTCGCGCACCGGCTCGCGCTCGATCACGCGGAGGCCGTCGAGCGGATGATGCTGCTCGACATCGCGCCGACGCTCGCGATGTACGAGAAAACCGATCGCGCGTTCGCGACCGCGTATTTCCACTGGTTCTTCCTGATCCAGCCCGAGCCGCTGCCGGAGACGCTGATCGGCGCGCACACCGATGCGTACGTCGAGCGCGTGATGGGCAACCGGTCGGCCGGGCTGGCGCCGTTCGCGCCGGAGGCGCTCGACGCGTACCGGGCGGCGCTCGCGCAGCCGGGCGCCGTGCATGCGATGTGCGAGGACTATCGCGCATCGGCGACGATCGATCTCGAGCACGATCGTGCGGATCTCGAACGCGGCAACAAGATCGCGTGCCCGCTGCGCGTGCTGTGGGGCGCGCAGGGCGTCGTCGGCCGCTGCTTCGATCCGCTCGACGAGTGGCGCCGCGTCGCGCGCGACGTCAGCGGCCGCGCGCTCGATTGCGGGCACTACATTCCGGAAGAGGCGCCCGTCGCGCTGATCGACGAACTGCTCGCGTTCTTCGACGCGCGCGACGCGGCCGCGTGACGGGGTGGGCGGGCGGCGCGTGCCGCCGGCGGCCCGACGGTGCGCGCCGCCGCTGCTCGATGACATGCGCCGCGCGCGGCTCAGCGGTGCGCGTGGTCGTCCTCGACGAGCGGCGGCAGGCGGCGCGGCACGGGCGTCGACTTCACGATCGCGGTGCTCGTCTCCGCGCGCTCCGTCACCTTCGACAGGATGTCGTCGAGGTGCTCGATCGTGCGCAGGTAGAGCCGGCAGATGAAGCAGTCGTCGCCGGTCACCTTGTCGCATTCGACGAATTCGGGAATCCGCCGCAGCAACTCCTCCACCAGATGCAGCTGGCCCGGCAGCGGCTTCACGCGGACGATCGCCTGCAGCGTGTAGCCGAGCGCGCGCGGGTCGAGCTCGACGGTGAACGCGGCGATCACGCCTTGCGCCTCGAGCCGGCGCACGCGGTCGGCGGTCGCGGGCGCCGACAGCCCGATCTGCCGCGCGAGTTCGCTGGTCGCGATGCGGGCGTCGTCGGCCAGCGCGGCGACGATCGCGCGGTCGGTCGCGTCGAGCGACGCGACGGCTGGCGGAGAAAGGCGTTTCGGCATGATCGCTTTGCTTTCGAAGGTCAATCGGCTGTTTCGCTTCAGTTTAGCCGTGGTTTCGGCGAAAGCAAGTTTCTAGAATCGGACTCATCCCCGCTCTCCAACGGAGTTCATGATGGCCTCGAATGAAATTCGCCGCGGCGCCGCCGAGATGATCGTCGCGATGCTGATGTCCGGCACGATCGGCTGGCTCGTGATGTCGTCGCAACAGCCGCTGACCAATGTCGTGTTCTTCCGCTGCGTGTTCGGCACGGCGACGCTCGCGATCGTCTGCGCGGCGTTCGGCTTCCTGCGCCGCTCGCTGTTCTCGCCGCGGATGCTCGTGCTCACGACGCTCGGCAGCCTCGCGATCGTCGCGAACTGGCTGCTGCTGTTCGCCGCCTATTCGCGCGCGTCGATCTCGATGGCGACCGCCGTCTACAACACGCAACCCTTCATGCTCGTCGCGCTCGGCGCCATCGTGTTCCGCGAGCGGATCACCGCGTCGACGCTCGCGTGGCTCGCGCTCGCGTTTGCCGGGCTCGTGTTCGTGGTGCGCGTCGAACCGGCCGTGCTCGCGGTGCCCGGCGAATACCTGGAAGGCGTCGCGCTGTCGCTCGGCGCGGCGTTCCTGTATGCGATCTCGTCGATCATCACGAAGCACCTGAAGGGCACGCCGCCGCATCTGCTCGCGCTGCTGCAGGTCGGCCTCGGCATCCTGCTGCTCGCGCCGTTCGCGCACTTCGACACGTTGCCGGCGACGGCCGGGCAATGGGCCGACCTGATCGTGCTCGGCATCGTCAACACGGGGCTGATGTACGTGCTGCTGTACGGCGCGGTCCAGAAGCTGCCGACCGCGATGACGGGCGCGCTGTCGTTCGTCTATCCGGTCGTCGCGATCGCCGTCGATCGCGTCGCGTTCGGGCAGACGCTGGCGTGGACGCAGGTGTTCGGCGCGCTGCTGATCCTGCTCGCGGCGGCCGGCGTGAACCTCGGCTGGCGCATCGTGCCGGCCCGTCGCACGGCGGTCGGCAACTGAAACGGTCAGAGGATTCGTCGCGGCGGCGCGGTCACGCCGCGGCGCGTCGAATGCGCGTGTCGCGCGTGAAGCTTGCCTGCGAAATGACGTCGCTCGGACGTCGCGCGCGTCCGCGAAAAGCGCTGTAAGAAGCTGTAGGGAAACACCCGATGCGATGCGCCCGCGTCGCTCGTATGATGCGGGCTGTGACGTTGATCACGTTCACAGGATTCCGATCTCGATGCCGTTCGCCCGTGAGGCTGAACGGCTTTTTTTTTTATGTCTCGCTGCCTGCGATCAGCCGCCGCCGCGCGTCCAGCCGCGCGAGCAGCGCGCGCCTCGCGTCGTCGTCCGACGCACGCCATCCCTTGATCTCGCCGCGCGTGCGCAGGCAGCCCGCGCACCAGTCGGTGCGCGGATCGATCCGGCAGACGTCGGTGCACGGCGACGCGACCGTGGCGACCGGCATCGTCACGTCGCTCATGCCGGCTCCCGCAACGCGACGTCCGCGACCGGCGCGCCCGTCAGCGACACGAGTTCGAGCGGCGACAGGTTGAACACCGCGTGCGGATGGCCGGCGGCGGCCCACAGGCTGTCGAGCGCGAGCAGGTCGGCGTCGATCAGTGTGACGGGTTCGACCAGATGGCCGATCGGGCACACGCCGCCGATCGCATAGCCGGTGTTGTCGCGCACGAACTTCGCGTCCGCACGGCCGACCGGGCCGACCTGCGCGGCGACCTTCTGCTCGTCGACGCGGTTCACGCCGCTCGCGATCACCAGCACGGGCACGCCGTCGGCCTGCCGGCGAAACAGGATCGACTTCGCGATCTGCGCAACCGAGCAGCCGAGCCCGGCCGCGGCCTCGGCCGACGTCTTGCCGGTTTCGGCGAGCATCACGATGCCTTTCGCATGGCCGCGCTCGCGCAGCAGCAGCGCGACGCGTCGCGCGGAATCGGGCAGGGAATCGAATGAAGCGGGTGTGGTCATGTGGAGGATCCGTGGAATGGCGTGATCAGACGCAGTTCGCGACGTCGGCCGCGCTCTGCGCCTTGGCAAGCAGGGCACGACCGGCGCGCGACACGTTCGCGCGGCCGATCGCGTTCGAGATGAAGTCGCCGGCCGCGACGACCTGCGCGAGATCGATGCCGGTCTCGATGCCGAGGCCCTGCATCAGGTACAGCACGTCCTCGGTCGCGACGTTGCCGGTCGCGCCCTTCGCGTACGGGCAGCCGCCGAGGCCCGCGACCGACGCGTGGAAGATCTCGATCCCTTCGAACAGCGCCGCGTAGATGTTCGCGAGCGCCTGGCCGTAGGTATCGTGGAAGTGGCCCGACAGGCGTTCGCGCGGGAACACGCGCGTGACCGCCGCGAGCACCTCGCGCGTACGCTTGGGCGTGCCGACGCCGATCGTGTCGGCGATGTCGATCTCGTCGCAGCCGAGCGCGGCGAACCGCTCGACGACGTCGACGACCGACGCGACCGGCACCTCGCCCTGGTACGGGCAGCCGAGCGCGCACGACACGCTGCCGCGCAGCCGCAGGCCCGCGTCCTTCGCGGCCTTCGCGACGGGCTCGAAGCGCGCGATGCTCTCGGCGATGCTGCAGTTGATGTTCCGCTGCGAGAAGGCTTCGCTCGCCGCGCCGAAGATCACGACTTCGTCCGCGCGGGCGGCGACTGCGTTCTCGAAGCCCTTCAGGTTCGGCGTGAGCACCGAGTACACGGTGCCCGCGCGGCGCTCGATGCCGGCCATCACGTCGGCGCCGTCGGCCATCTGCGGCACCCATTTCGGCGACACGAACGACGCGGCCTCGACGTTGCGGAAGCCGGCGCGCGACAGCCGGTCGACGAGCGCGATCTTCACGTCGGTGGGCACGAAGGTCTTCTCGTTCTGCAGGCCGTCGCGCGGCCCGACTTCGACGATCTTGACGGCGGTGGGGAACGTCATGGTTGTCTCCAATTTTGTGTAGGGCGGAATTCAGTAGCCGCGCGCGTAGTCGACGATGCCGCTGACGGGCGCGCCGCGCTCGAACGCGCGGATCTTGCCGGCGATCTGCTCGACGGCTTCCGCGCGCAGCGTCTCGGCCGAGCTGTGCGGCGTGATCGTGATGCGCGGCGTTTGCCAGAACGGATGGTCGTCCGGCAGCGGCTCGTGCTGGAACACGTCGAGCGTGGCCGCGGCGACCTGACCGCTCGCGAGCGCGTCGAGCAGGTCGGCTTCGACGAGATGCGCGCCGCGCGCGACGTTGACGACGTACGCGCCGCGTGCGAGCCGCGCGAACGCGCGCGCCGACAGGATGCCGTCGGTGTCGCGCGTGCTCGGCAGCAGGTTGACGAGCACCTTCGCGCCGTCGATGCACGCGTCGAACGCGCCGTCGCCGGCGAAGGTCGCGATGCCGTCGAGCTGCTTCGCACTGCGGCTGTAGCCGCGCACCGGCAGGCCGAGCGCGGCGAGCGCGCGGGCGACCGCGGCGCCGAGCACGCCGAGGCCGAGGACCGCGACGGTGAAGCTCGTGCGCGCATGCGGTTCGAGCGGCTGCCAGCGGCGTTCGCGCTGTTGCAGGTCGTATTCGTCGAAGCGGCGCAGGTAGCGCAGCACCGCGTGCGTCACGTATTCGACCATCTGCCGCGCCATGCCCGAATCTTCGAGCCGCACGAGCGGCACGTGCGCGGGCAGCGTGCCCGGATGCGCGTGCTCGAGCGCGAGCAGCGCGTCGACGCCCGCGCCGAGGTTGAAGATCGCGCGCAGGCCGTCGCGCGGCGTGAAGAACTCGCGCGGTGCGCGCCACACGAGCGCGTAGTCGGCGGCGGCCGTATCGCCCGGCTGCCACGCGCGCAGTTCGGCTTCCGGCAGCGCCCGCGCGATCTCGTCGCGCCAGGCGCCGGCTTCCTGATGCGGTGAATGGAACAGGATCTTCATTGCGTGACGGCGCGCGCGCCGGCGAGGCGCGTCACGGGAACGGCGAGCGAAGCCGGGCGCGGCGCGCCGGCGGACGTAGCGGACATCGGGCGACTCCTGACGACTGGCCCGGCGCGTCGGCGCGGGGACCGGTTCCGTGTGAAGCGGACGGGAAGCCCACATTCTACGGTTTCGCGGCACATTGCGCCCTCGGTGCGGGCCATGCGGCCGGCGCGGGCCGCGGCCGGTCACCGCGTCGCGCAAAAGCAAAGCACAAAATATTGGTTCGGCCGCGGCGTACCCGACGCCACAATCGAACCTCGTCTTCAAGCAAGCGAGGGCAATCATGCGCGCATGCAGCAAATCGGCGTGGCCGCCGCGGCTCGTCACCGTCCCGGGCCTGCACGGCAGCGAAGGCGCCCACTGGCAGACCTGGCTCGAGCGACAGTTCCCGCGCTCGTTGCGTGTCGAGCAGCACGACTGGGATGCGCCCGATCTCGCGGGCTGGGCGCAAGCGGTGCGCGCGCTGCTCGATCGCGAGCGCGGCCCGTTCGTGCTCGCCGCGCACAGCTTCGGCTGCCTCGCGACCGCGCATGCGCTCGCGCAGTGGCCGCACGTGGGCGATGTCGCGGGCGTGCTGTTCGTCGCGCCGGCCAGCCCGAAGAAATTCACGTTTGCCGGGCCGTTCGACGCGCGCCGGCTCGCGGTGCCGTCGATCGTGATCGGCAGCGAGACCGATCCGTGGATGCCGCTCGCCGATGCGCGCACGCTCGCGCAGCGTCTGGGCAGCGCGTTCGTGAACCTCGGCGATGCCGGGCACATCAACACGGCGGCCGGCTTCGGGCCGTGGCCGCGCGCGAAATACTTCATCGACACGCTGGTGCATTGCGCGGCGCCGCTGCGTTTTCGCGACGCGGACGACGGCTTCGAGGCCGCGCTCGTCGATCGCGCGCTCGCGCACGCGGTCTGACGGGGCGGTTGTGCGGCGCATGCCGCGCGGTGGCTGTCGCGGTATGGCGGGCCGTCGCGCTTGCCATGCGCGGGCGGGCCTCGTGGCCCTGACGGCGGCCAGGTGCGAATCCGTCGGCCGGCCGTGCTCGACGTGGCCCCGTGAAGCGGTGCGACACCGTGCCGTTCGCGCCGTCGCCGGCCGTTATGTCATGTCAGCGGCGGCTCGACACGCGCGCCCACTGCTCTCCCCGAACAGATCCGACTCCTATCACGCGGCGGCGGGATCAGCCCGGCGACGACGCGGCGGCGCCTGACGCGGCTGCGTTCGCGGCCGGCTTCGAATCGTCGTCGTCATCGGGCGGGTAGTGCACGACGGGCGGCGCGAGCGGCGCGGCATCGGATGCGGCGGCGTTCGCGGTTGCGTCGCTGTTGAATGCGCTGGCGGCGCCGCTCGACGCGCCGGCCTGCGGCGTGGCGTCGGTCACGTTGGCGTCGTGCGGTGCGTCGTCGCTGCACGCGGCGACGAACACGGCGGCACACAGAACCACGGCGACGGAAACGCGACGCATGACTTCTCTCCTGGCAGGCTGATCGGGAAACGTTTTCGAGTATGCCGCCGCGATGCGACGTTTCGGTGAATCGTTTGCGATTCCGGCGTGATCGCGAAATGGTTTCGTCAGGCTGACCGCGGTCGCGGCGATCCACCGGCCCGCATGGCGGAATTTTCCAGCAGAGGCGGAGGCTGCGCGCATTTACACGGCGCGCGACGCCGCGACCCGGCCGCGGCGATGCGGGCGCCATGCGCGGCATCGCACATGCGACCGGCAACTTCCTACCGATGCGCAGCCGGCCGCACGCAAAAATCGGGCGTTATTGCCGCTTCGTCAGCAAGCGGCCAGCCGCGCGTCAGCGTGGCGTCATGGACGCGCGATCGCCGCCGGCTCGGCCCGTCTGCCGCCCGGTGCGCGCGGCGCACGGTGGCCGGCGCTGCACCTGCATGCGGCCCCCGCCGTTTCGCGGCACCCGAATTGCTCTTTGCCGATGCGCGTGCCGACCGCGCTGCCATCCGGGCACGCGGCGCACGTCCGCGTCCATCAACCACGGAGCGAGCAGAAGCCATGTCCAGCGATCGATCCGATTCCCCGTCTGCCGAACCGGCGCGCGACGCTGCCCCGTCGCCGCTCGGGCCCGGCCGTTCGGCGGCGCCGCCGCCGTTGCCGCACGATACGCCGTCCAGCGCCGCGCGGCGCCGTTTCCTGCAATCCGCGGCGGCGGCCGCGACCGTCGGCGCCACATCGCACGTTCATCCGCAGCCGCCGCACGCGGCGTCCACGCCGGCCGCGCCCCGCCGCGAGACGGTGCCGGCGCGGCCCGTGCATCTCGACATCAACGGGCGCGCGTACACGCTGCAGCTCGAACCGCGCGTCACGCTGCTCGACGCACTGCGCGAATACGCGGGCCTCACGGGCACGAAGAAGGGCTGCGATCGCGGGCAGTGCGGCGCGTGCACGGTGCTCGTCGACGGGCGGCGCATCAACGCTTGCCTGACCCTCGCCGTGATGCACGAAGGCGCGCGGATCACGACCGTCGAAGGGCTGGCGCGCGGCGGCGTGCTGAGCCCGGTGCAGCGCGCGTTCGTCGAATGCGATGCGTTCCAGTGCGGCTACTGCACGTCCGGCCAGCTCTGCTCGGCGACCGCGCTGCTCGACGAGTTCGCGGCGGGGGCCGGGAGCGCCGCCACCGACGACGTGCGGCGCCGGCCCGCGCAGCTGTCGGACGACGAGATCCGCGAGCGCATGAGCGGCAACCTGTGCCGCTGCGGCGCGTACCCGAACATCGTCGCCGCCGTGCGCGCCGCGCATGCGGCGCACGGCTAGCCGACGGAGGGCACCGCAATGGAAGCGATCTCCTACGAACGCGCGACCGACGTCGCCGGCGCCGTGCGCGCGGCGCAGCGGCCCGGCGCGGCCTTCATCGGCGGCGGCACGAACCTGCTGGACCTGATGAAGGGCGGCGTCGCGCGGCCCGTCACGCTCATCGACATCACGCGCATCGCGGGCCTCGATACGGTCGATGCGCTGCCCGGCGGCGGCGTGCGCATCGGTGCGCTCGTGCGCTACAGCGATGCGGCCGATCATCCGCGCCTGCGCGCCGACTATCCGCTGCTGTCGCAGGCGCTGCTCGCCGGCGCGTCCGCGCAATTGCGCAACATGGCGACCGTCGGCGGCAACCTGATGCAGCGCACGCGCTGCCCGTATTTCTACGATCCCGCGTTCGCGCAATGCAACAAGCGCGAGCCGGGCAGCGGCTGCGCGGCGATCGGCGGCCACAACCGGATGCACGCGATCCTCGGCGCCAGCCCGCAGTGCGTGGCGGTGAACCCGTCGGACATGAGCGTCGCGCTCGCCGCGCTCGACGCCGTCGTGCAGGTGAGCGGCCCGCGCGGCGCACGGCAGATCCCGATCGCGTCGTTTCACCGCTTGCCGGGCGATCGTCCCGATCTCGACACGACGCTCGAACCGGGCGAACTGATCACCGCGGTGGACTTGCCGCCGCCGCGCTTTGCCGACCATGCGCACTATCTGAAAGTGCGCGATCGCGCGAGCTACGCGTTCGCGCTGGTGTCGGTCGCGGCCGCCTTGCGGATGGACGGCTCGCGTATCGCCGACGCGCGGATCGCGCTCGGCGGCGTCGCGCACAAGCCGTTGCGTGCGACGGACGCGGAAGCGCATCTCGCGGGCCGCACACCGGCCGACGCGACGCTGCGCGAGGCGGCCGCGCTGGCATTGCGCGATGCGCGGCCGCTCGACGGCAATGGATTCAAGATCGCGCTCGCGCAGCGGGCGATCGTCCGTGCGGTCGAAACGGCCGCCGCCACGACGGGAGGTGCCGCATGAACACGATGACGGGACAACCGCTCGACCGGGTCGACGGTGTACTGAAGGTGACGGGCGGCGCGCACTACGCGGCCGAATTCTCCGATGCGCGGCTCGCGCACGCGGTGCTCGTCACGAGCACGATCGCATCCGGGCGCATCGAGTCGATCGATGCGGCGCGCGCCCGCGCGATGCCGGGCGTGCTGCTCGTGATCACGCACGAGAACGCGATGCGGCTGCCCAACGGCGGCAAGCCGCCGCTGTCGCCGCCGGCCGGGTGCCGTCTCACGTTGCTGCAGGACGACACGGTGCGCTACAGCAACGAACCCGTCGCGGTCGTCGTCGCCGAAACGCTCGAGCAGGCGACCGACGCCGCCCATGCCGTGCAGGTGCGCTATCGCGCGACCGATGCCGTCGCGGATTTCGCGCAGGCGAAGCGCGGCGCGCGCGTGCCGCCGAAGCAGCAGGGCCGCCCGATGGATACGCAGCGCGGCGACGTCGATGCGGGCCTGCGCGAAGGCACGGTGCGCATCGACGCGACCTATACGACGCCGATGCAGCACCACAACCCGATCGAGCCGCACGCGACGATGGCGCGCTGGGACGGCCCGACGCTCACGCTGCACGATGCGACGCAGGGCGTGTCGGGCGCGAGCACGGCAGTGGCCGCCGTGTTCGGCATCGCACCGGAACACGTGCGCGTGATTTCGCCGTTTCTCGGCGGCGGCTTCGGCTGCAAGGGCTCGTCGTGGTCGCACGTGTCGTTGTGCGCGATGGCCGCGAAGCAGGTGGGGCGTCCGGTTCGCCTCGCGTTGACGCGGCCGCAGATGTTCGGCCCGGTCGGCGGGCGGCCGTTCACAGAACAGCGCATCGTGCTGGCCGCCCGCCAGGACGGCACGTTGACCGCGATGCGCCACGACACGATCGCCACCACGTCGACGTTCGAGGACTGGATGGAAATGTGCGGGATGCCGTCGCGGATCATGTACGCGGTGCCGAACCACGCGACCACGCACCGGATCGTGTCGCTGAACGTCGGCACGCCGACGTTCATGCGTGCGCCCGGGGAGGCGTCGGGCTCGTTCGCGCTCGAATCGGCGATGGACGAGCTCGCATGGCAACTCGGCATGGACCCGGTCGCGCTGCGGCTCGCGAATTACGCGGCGGTCGATCCGCAGGACGGCAAGCCGTGGTCGAGCAACGCGCTGCGCGAATGCTACGCGCTCGGCGCGCGACGCTTCGACTGGTCGCGCCGCACCGGCGCGACGCGCACGATGCGCGACGGCGACACGCTGATCGGCCTCGGGATGGCGGCCGCCACGTATCCGGCGAACCGCAGCGAAGCGTCGGCGCGGGCGCGCATCCTGCCGGACGGCACGGCCGAAGTCGCGTCGGGCACGCAGGACATCGGCACCGGCACCTATACGGTGATGACGCAAGTCGCGGCCGATGCGCTCGGTTTCGCGCCGCGGAACGTACGCTTCGCGCTCGGCGATTCGAGCCTGCCGCGCGCGCCGGTATCGGGCGGCTCGCAGTCGGCGGCGAGCGTGGCGCCCGCCGTGCGCGAGGCCGCGCTGCAGGCGCGCGCGAAGCTGATCGCGCTGGCGATCGCCGATCCCGGGTCGCCGCTGCACGGCGCCGCGGCCGATGACGTGACGGTCGACAACGGCTGGGTCGTGCATCGCGGCGAGGTGTCGCGGCGCGATCCGGCCGCGGCGGTGATCGCGCGTGCGGGCGGCCAGCCGATCGACGCGCAGGCGACGACGAAGCCGGGCGACGAGAAGTCGCGCTATGCGTCCCATTCGTTCGGCGCGGTGTTTGCCGAAGTGCACGTCGACGCCGAACTCGGCACGATTCGCGTACCGCGCATCGTCGGCGTCTACAGCGTCGGCCGCCTGCTCAACGCGAAAACGGCGCGCAGCCAGCTGATCGGCGGGATGGTGTGGGGGCTCGGCACCGCGCTCGAGGAAGGCTCGCATCTCGACGTGCGGCACGGCCGCTTCACGAACGCGAATCTCGCCGAATATCACGTCCCCGTGAACGCGGACATCGGCGAGCTCGACGTGACTTTCGTCGACGAAAGCGACACGCATTTCAATCCGCTCGGCATTCGCGGCATCGGCGAGATCGGCATCACCGGCGTGCCGGCCGCGATCGCCAATGCGGTCTATCACGCGACCGGGGTGCGGGTGCGCGATCTGCCGATCACGCTCGACAAGGTGGCGATGCCGATGCGCGCGTGAGCGTCGGCATCGGCGTCAGCGCCGCGGCGTCCTGCGCCGCACTTCGCTGCGCAGCCAGTCGAGCCACGTGCGGATCGCCGCCTCGCAGGGATGGCCGGGGCGCCACACGACGTAGTGCGCGTACACGTCGGCGATGCGCACCGTGGACACGCGCACGAGCGTGCCGTCCGCGAGTTCGGGCTCGATCAGCGAGCGGCGCGCGAGCGCGACGCCTCGGCCTTGCAGCGCCGCGTCGATCAGCGCGTTCGTATCGGCGAAGCGCGGCGCGCGTGCGGATTCGGTGAGGTCGAGCCGCGCGGCCTGGAACCACGGTTCCCACGGCTGCGCGGGATGGCGCAGCAGCGTCGCGCGCACGAGGTCGGCCGGCGTGCGCGGGGCGACGCCGTCGCGATTGCGGTACGCGGGGCTCGCGACCGGGAAGATCGTCTCGTTCATCAGCTTCTCGGCGACGACGCCGGGCCACGTGCCGGGCCCGTAGCGCAGCGCGACGTCGATGCGGTCGCGCTTGCGCAGCGGCGCGAGCGCCACGGTCGGATGCAGCACGATCGTGATGTGCGGATGCGCGGCCGAGAAGCGCGGCAGGCGCGGCGCGAGCCAGCGCTCGGCGACGCTCGGCAGCACGCTCACGTTCAGCGTCACGTCGCAGGTGCGCGGGCGGCGCACCGCCAGCGTCGGCTCGAACGCGCGTTCGAGCACGCTCAGGCCCTGGCGCACCTGCAGTGCGAGTGCATGCGCGGCGTGCGTCGGCGTCGCGCCGTTGCGTTCGCGCGTGAACAGCGGGTAGCCGAGCTGCGCCTCGAGCGCGCGGATGTGCTGGCTGATCGCGCCTTGCGTGAGCGCGAGCTCGTCGGCCGCGCGCGTGAAGCTCTGCAGCCGCACGGCGGCTTCGAACGCGCGCAGCGTCTGCAGCGGAGGGAGGTGGATGCGTCGCATTCGGGTATTAGTAACACTAATGTCCGAGCACGACAATTCATCGTTTGTCGCGCACCGGCATGCGTTCCTACACTCGGTGCCGTCTTCCACAGCCCGTCGCGCACACCACCATGAACGCCTATCGTCTCTATCTTTCGCCGGGCGCCTGCTCGCTCGCCGCCCACATCGCGCTGGAGGAAACCGGCGCTCCGTTCGACGTCGAGATCGTGTCCGTGCGCGAGCGGCAGAACCTCGACGCGCGCTATCTCGCGATCAACCCGAAAGCGCGCGTGCCCGTGCTCGCGATTCCGGGCGAGCCGCGCGTGCTGACCGAAACGCCGGCGATCCTCACGTATCTCGCGCGCCGCCATCCGGATGCGCAATTGCTGCCGCTCGACGATCCGCTGCGCGAGGCGCGGTGCCACGAATGGCTCGCCTGGCTGGTCGGCTGGGTGCACGGCGTCGGCTACGGCGCGCTGTGGCGGCCGGCCCGCTTCATCGACGATCCGGCGCTGCACGGCGCGATCAGCGCACACGGACGCAGCACGATCGAGGCCGCGAACGCGTCGATCGAAGCCCTGCTGGCCGACGGCCGCACGTGGGCGGAGCCGCGCGCGCATTCGATCGTCGATCCGTTCCTGCTCGTGCTGTATCGCTGGGGCGTCGCGATCGGGCTCGACATGACGCGGCATTCCGCATGGACCGCTCATGCGCAGCGCGAGGCCGAACGGCCGGCCGCGCGGCGAGCGCTGGCGCGCGAGGGAGGCTGACGGGGCGGCGCGCGGCCGGCCGGTGGCCCGGCCGTTTCGTTCGGCGGTTCGTTCGGACCGCGAAGTTCGGACGTGTCCAATTGCCATGTCGCACTCAATTCTATTGAATGAGAATCATTCTCATAAATGAAGTGGAGTGAACATGAGCCGTTGCATCCAGTCGAGCGCGACGCCGCCGCGCCGCGCGACCGCATCCGTCGCGTTCGCGATGATGACCTGTGCGGCCGCGCCGGCCTGCGCGGAGGAAGGCGAGCCGCGCCACGCACCGCAACTGGACCCGATCGTCGTGCACGGCGCGCGCGACGCCGGTTCGCGCGTCGACCGGTCGGGCTCCGCCAAATATGCGACGCCGCTGCTCGACGTGCCGCAGACGATCACCGTCGTGCCGCGCGCGGTGCTCGACGAACAGCAGGCGCTGAGCTTGCGCGAGGCGCTGTCGAACGTCGCGGGCATCACGTTCAACGCCGGCGAGGGCGGCGGCGGGTCGGGCGACATGTTCAATATCCGCGGTTTCGGCGCGAACGCGAACCTGCAGCTCGACGGGCTGCGCGATAGCGCGCAGAACAATCGCAGCGACCTGTTCAACGTCGAGGCGGTCGAGGTGATCAAGGGGCCGAATTCGGTGTTCGGCGGCGCCGGCACGACGGGCGGCTCGGTGAACCTGGTCAGCAAGACGCCGAAGGCCGGCGCGTTCACCGAGGCCGGCACGATGCTCGGCACGTCGGACTACCGCCGCGTGACGCTCGATGCGAACCGGCCGCTGCCCGGCACCGACGGCCGCGCGGCGTTCCGCCTGAATGCGATGGCGCACGTCAACGACGTGCCCGGCCGCGACGACATCCGCAAGCGGCGCTGGGGCATCGCGCCGTCGCTCGCGTTCGGTCTCGGCACGCCGACGCGCGTCACGCTCGGCTATTTCCACCAGTACGACAACAACCTGCCCGACTACGGGTTGCCGGCGCACAACGGCCAGGTGCTGGCCGGCGTGCCGCGCGACCGCTATTTCGGCTGGCGCAACCTCGACCGCGAGCGCATCACGTCGGATACGTTCACCGTGAAGGCCGAACACGACGTGTCGTCCGGCCTGAAGGTGCAGAACCTGAGCCGCTATGCGCACCTGAATCGCGACACGGTGATTTCGGCGTCGCACGTGAACCTGCAGGGCCTGCCGCCGGGGCGCTACCAGCCGGCCGGGCCGCAGGGCTATGGCCGCGATGCGTCGACCGCGATGTGGGCGAACCAGACGAACGTCACCGGCGCGTTTTCGACGTTCGGCATCGGACATACGCTGGTCGCGGGCTTCGAGATCTCGCGCGAGACGTACGGCCGCACGACCTATTCGTACGGACTCAACCGCTTCTACCCGGCCGACGGCTTCGCGCTCGCCGCGCCGCCCGGCGTGTGGCGCGGCCCGGCGCAACGCCAGGACAGCGCGCGCAACGACACAGCGCTGGTCGTGAAAGCGCTGTACGCGTTCGACACGATCTCGGTCGGCCGCCACTGGGACATCGACGTCGGGCTGCGGCACGACTGGATCGACGGCCGGTCGGAAGGCGCCGCGGCCGGCAAGCCCACCGAGCGCGCGGATACGGCCGATCGGCATCTGAGCACGCGCGCGGGGCTCGTGTTCAAGCCGACCGACAACGGTCGCGCGTACTTCGCATACGGCACGTCGTTCAACCCGTCCGCCGAATTCCTCGTGACCACCGGCTCCGGCGTGAGCGCGGCGACCGGCGCGCTCGCGCCCGAGAAAAACGAGAGCTTCGAACTCGGTGCGAAATGGGAAGGACTCGCGGGCATCGCGCTGAACGGCGCGCTGTTCCAGACCGAAAAGAAGAACGCGCGCGAACGAATGGCGGACGGCAGCTATGCGCTCGTGGGCCGGCAACGCGTGCGCGGTGTCGAGCTCGGTGCCGCCGGCAAGGTGACGCCGCGCTGGGACGTGTTCGCGAACTACACGTATCTCGCGAGCGTGACGCTCAGCTCGCCGTCGTCGCCGCGGCGCGACGGGCAGGCGCTCGGCAACACGCCGCGGCACGCGTTCAACGTGTGGACGACCTATCGGTTGCCGGCGGGCTGGACGGTCGGCTACGGTTCGCACTTCGTCGGCCGGCGCAACGTGACGTCGCAGGGCGACGGCAAGCTCGGCGCATACTGGGTGCACAACCTGATGGCGAGCTACGACGTAAGCCGCCGGCTGCGTATCCAGCTGAACGTCGACAATCTGTTCGATCGCGCGTACGTCGAACGCGTGCGGCAGGTGTCGGGCAGCGAATCGCGATCGTCGGCGGTCGAGTTCGGCGACGGCCGTTCTGCGATGCTGTCGGCCGTGTACAAGTTCTGAGCGCGTCGCGCAACGGCGGCCGCGCTCGACGCCGTCGGCCGCCGCGCGCGCCCGTCATCGCGCAAACAGCGGGTAGGTCGAGGCGGCGATTAACGCCGCGGCGAGCCACACCACGCTCCAGGAACTCGCGGCGAGCAGCGGCGGAATCGCGAGCGGCGTCGCGAACAGCCCGAGGTAGACGACCGTGTTGGCCATCCCGAGCGCGGTGCCCGCGTGGTTCGCACCCGCGAGCGTCGCGAGCTCGGTGTACGCGACGCCGTGCCATGCCGATACGCAGACGCCGGCGAACACGAGAATCGCGACGATCGCGGCGAGCGGCACATGCGGGCTGCCGGCCGTCGCGGCCGCGAGCAGCGTGAACGATCCGGCCGCGACGAACACGGAACCGCGCAGGTACGCGCGCCGGTTGCCGTGCCGGTCGGTATGGCGGCCGCTCCAGACGCGCATCACCATCGCGCCGAGCTGCAGCGCGACCATCGCCGCGCTGATGCCGGCGAGGCCGAGCCGGCCGAAGTCGTGCAGGAACACCGTCGCGAACGTGAGCACCGCGAACTGCGGCGCGCACAGCAGGCCGATGCCGAGCACGATGCGCCACACGGGGCCGCTCGCGAGCGGATTGCGCGCGTGGCCGGCGGGCTGCGACCGTGGCACGGCGAGCGGCGTGGCGACGTGCGCCGCGGCCGGCACGGCGGGCGGCTCGTGCAGCCAGCGCCAGGTGAGCGCGGCCGATCCCGCGCACAGCAGCATCAGCGCACCGAATACCGCAGCGAAGCCGGCATGCGACGCGAGCGACGGCAGTAGCGCCGCCCCGAGGCCGCCGCCGAGCGGCACGGCCGTCTGCCGGATGCTCATCGCGAGCCCGCGTTCGCGCTCGCCGAACCAGCGCATCACCGCGCGCCCGCTCGACCCGTTCACGCTGCCGCCGAGCAGGCCGACGCAGCCCATGGCCGCGACGACCCGCATCAGCGGCGGCACCGCGTGCGCGGTCGGGGCGATCGTGCCCATCATCAGCGCGAGCATCGCGGCCGTCGCGACGAGCCCGGTCAGCAGCACGCGGCGATCGCCGAAGCGGTCGGCGGCGATCCCCCACGGCAGCTCGGACAGCGCGACGCCGAAGCCGAGCGCGCCGAGCACGAGGCCGAGCGCGCCGTTGTCGAGGTGATAGGCCGAGCGCATCCACACGGCCGTGGTCGGAATGCCGGCCGCGGCGGCCGAAAAGCTCATGTTCGCGGCGACACCGGCGGCCAGCACGCGCCAGCGATGAGCCGGCCCGCGCACGTCGCGGGCAGGCGAAGCGGGGGAAGCGATATACGAGGTATCCATGACGGCAAGCCCGATTCGAAGTTGACGCCCATAGTCTGGCGGCCTACATTCATCCTGAAAATCGGAAAGTTTTTGATGAATCGTTCGATAAATCAGGATGATTGAGATGCCCGAACAAGACATTCCGCGCGACGGCGGCGAGCCGCTCGCGGGGGCCGACGCCGCGCTGGCGCGGCCCAACTTCGACGTCGCGGCGCTGCGCAGCCTCGTCGCGGGTGTGGATCTCGGCAGTTTCGCGAAGGCGGCGGATCGCGTCGCGCGCTCGTCGTCGGCGGTGAGTGCGCAGATTCGCAAGCTCGAGGAGCAGGCCGGCACGCCGCTGTTCGTGAAAGCCGGGCGCGGGCTCGCGCTGACCGACGCCGGCGACGCGATGCTGCGCTACGCGCGGCGGATGATCGAGCTGAACGACGAGGCGGCCGCGGCCGTGCGCGGCGTGAAACTCGACGGCTGGGTGCGGGTGGGGCTGCAGGAGGATTTCGGCGAGGCGATCCTGCCGGACGTGCTCGGGCGGTTCGCGCGCGCGCATCCGAAGGTGAAGATCGAGGCGCGCGTGGCGCGCAATGCCGATCTGCTCGACCGGCTCGATGCGAACCAGCTCGATCTCGCGCTCGTGTGGGGCGATCCGGCGTCGGCGGCGCTCGTGTCGCGGGCGGGGATCGACGGCGAAGCGATCGCGCAGGTGCCGATGCAATGGATCGGCGCGGTGGCGGGCGGGGCTGTCGGGATGCCGGATGGCGGCGCGGAGGCGCGTGGGGAGGGCGGTGTCGGCGAAGCGGGCGGTCGTGCCGTGCGGGGGACGGACGAGCCGTTGCCGCTCGTCGTGTTCGACCGGCCGTGCCGGTTCTTCGGTGCGGCGACCGATGCGCTCGACCGCGCCGGCGTGCCGTGGCGCGTCGCGTTCACGACGCCGAGCCTGGCCGGGCTATGGGCGGCCGCGGCGGCCGGCCTCGGGCTGACGGTGCGCTCGCATTACGGGCTGCCGGCGTCGGTGCGCGTGCTCGACGCCGCGTCGTGCGGGCTGCCGGCGCTGCCGAGCCTGCCGCTGATCCTGCTGCGGCGCACGTCGTCGGCGACGCCGACGGTCGAGCGGCTCGCACGGATCGTGACGCAGGCGGTGCGCGGTGCGACGGAGCAGGCGCTTGCGGCGTGATTCCTATGCCGCTGCGGCGTCCGGCTCGATCGCCTCGAGCTCCGCACAGAGCTTGCCCAACCGCGCCCGCAACCCGTCGCTCGCCGGCACGAACGGCAGCCGCAATCCGTCCTCGCACCATCCTTGCGCGGCGAGCACGGCCTTCACCGGCGCCGGGTTCGGTTCCGCGAACAGCGCCGCGACGAGCGGCTGCAGCGCGACCGACAGGCGCCGCGCATCGGCGAGCCGACCGTCGCGCAGCCACGCGTGAATCCGCACATGCCATTCGGGCAGCACGTGCGCGCTGCTCGCGATCGCGCCGTGCGCGCCCGCGCACATCGCCGTGAAGTTCTGGTTGTCGTCCCCGGACAGGATCGCGAGCGGCGTGTCGTGCACCAGCCGGCTCATCCGGTCCAGCGTGCCGCCGCATTCCTTGATGCCCGCGACGCGCGAGTCGCGCGCGAGCGCCTGCAGCGTGTCCAGTTCGACGTTCACGCCGGTGCGGTACGGGATGTTGTAGACGAGCACCGGCAGGTCGGCCGCGTCGACGATCGCCTCGACATGGCGGCGGATGCCGTCCTGCGTCGGCCGCACGTAGACGGGCGGCGTGACGAGCAGCCCATCGGGGCGCAGCGCCGCGAGTTCGCGCGCGCGGGCGGCTGCGAAGTGCGTGGCGCTCGCGGTCAGCCCGACGACGATCGGCATTCCGGGCGCCGCGTCGCGCAGCGCCGCGAACACCGCGTCCTGTTCGCGCGCGTCGAGCAGCACGCCTTCACCGGTCGTCGCTCCCGCGACGAAGCCCGCGATGCCCGTGGCCGCATAGTGGCGCGCGAGCCGCGCGAGCGCCGCATGGTCGACCTCGCCGTGGTGGAACGGCGTGATGATCGGCAGCCAGATACCTTCGAAACGTGTGTTCATGCAAAGCCTCATGGTGGAAACGGAGTGGAAAGGAACCGTTCCGCCGGCGGTGTGCCGGAGCGAGGCATGCGTGCAAGGAGAAAGAAACGACCTGCGGGCATCCCGTCCGGCATTCGCCTGACGGGACGCGACGTCCCCGTCAGTCGAGGCGTCGTTTTTTCAGTTTCAGCCCGGCCGCGCGCACACCTGCCGCGACGGCGGCGAGGATCGAGGGCGAGCGCAGGAGAGCGGACATGGATGAACCGTGAGTGGGCTGAGCGGCGATCTTAACATCGGGGCGGCGGCGCGCGCGAGCCCCGGCTGCCCTTTAGCAGGATTCGAGATTTGCTTTCCACGACTGATTGGAAGGGGCGCCGCGGCCGGCCGCTAGAATGCCCGCTTACGTTTCGATGACAGCGCGTACGCGGGCGGTCACGCACATTCACCACCACTGGAAACGGGGCATATCACGATGGCAAGCATCAAGGGGATCGGTCGCTGGCTGCACACGGGCGCGGCGGCGGCGCTGGTCGTGGCGGCGACGGCCGCGCACGCGGACACGTCGATCCTGAACGTGTCGTACGACGTGACGCGCGAGCTGTACAAGGACATCAACGCGAGCTTTACCGCCGCCTACAAGCAGAAGACCGGCGAGACGGTCGAGATCAAGCAGTCGCACGGCGCGTCGAGCGCGCAGGCGCTGTCGGTGCTGCAGGGGTTGCAGGCCGACGTCGTGACGATGAACCAGCCGAACGACATCGACCTGCTCGCCGAGCGTGGCCAGCTGCTGCCGAAGGACTGGCGCGCGCGCTTCCCGGACAACAGCTCGCCGTACTCGACGACGATGGTGTTTCTCGTGCGCAAGGGCAACCCGAAGGCGATCAAGGACTGGAGCGATCTCGCGAAGCCGGGCGTGCAGGTGATCATCGCGAACCCGAAGACGTCGGGCAACGGCCGCTATGCGTATCTCGCCGCATGGGGCTTCCAGAAGCAGAAGGGCGCGACCGACCAGCAGGCGCTCGACTTCGAGAAGGCGATCTTCCGCAACGTGCCGGTGCTCGATTCGGGCGGCCGCGGCGCGACGACGACGTTCACGCAGCGCGGCATCGGCGACGTGCTCGTCACGTTCGAGAACGAGGTCGCGCTGATGGACACGGGCGCATCGGGCGCGCAGTTCGACGCCGTGTATCCGTCGGCGAGCATCCTCGCGGAGCCGCCCGTCGCGGTCGTCGACAAGGTGGTCGACAAGAAGGGCACGCGCAAGGTCGCGCAGGCGTATCTCGACTATCTGTACACGCCGCAAGCGCAGGAGATCATCGCGCAGCACCATCTGCGCCCGCGCGACGCGGCCGTGCTGAAGAAGCATGCGGCCGAGTTCAAGGCGCTGAAGACGTTCAGCGTCGAGCAGGTCTTCGGCAGCTGGGCGAACGCGCAGAAGACCCATTTCGCCGACGGCGGCACGTTCGACCAGGTGATCGTCGACCGGAAGTGAGCGCGGCGCGCGCCACACGCGCGTTTGCATGACGACGCGGCCGGCCGCTCGTGCGGCCGGCTTTTTTTGCGGTTGCGCGGCGGATCGCCGCTCCGGAGAGGCCGCATTCCCGGCCGCCGCCGCGCGTGCTACGCTCATCGCCTTCCTGCAACCGGCGCCCCGCGATGAACGTCGATTCGTCTTCCCCAGCCTCCCGCGGCCGTGGCCGCAAGATCTGGTCGGGTACCCGCCCGGTGGTCGCGTACGGGATGCCGCCGCTCGGCTGGCGCGACTTCTATCACCGCGCGCTGACGGTGAGCTGGCCCGTGTTCTTCCTGTCGCTCGCGGTGCTGTTCCTGCTGCTCAACAGCGGCTTCGCGATGCTCTATCTGCTCGGTCACGAGCCGATCGCGAACCAGGCGCCGCCCGGCTTCGGCGGCGCATTCTTCTTCAGCGTCGAGACGCTCGCGACCGTCGGCTACGGCGACATGCATCCGCAGACGGTGTATGCGCATCTCGTCGCGACGTTCGAGATCTTCGTCGGGATGTCGAGCATCGCGCTGGCCACGGGGCTCGTGTTCGCGCGGTTTTCGCGGCCGCAGGCGAAGATCGTGTTCGCGCGCTACGCGATCGTGCGGCCGCTGAACGGCCGGATGACGCTGATGGTGCGCGCCGCGAATGCCCGCCAGAACGTGATTGCCGAGGCGCAGGCGAAATTGCGGCTGCTGCGCGTCGAAGGCACGCACGAGGGCTACGCGCTGCGCAAGATTCACGACCTGCCGCTCGTACGCAACGAGCATCCGATCTTCCTGCTCGGCTGGAACCTGATGCACGTGATCGACGAGTCGAGCGCGCTGTTCGGCGAGACGCCCGAATCGCTCGCCGCGCGCGACGCGCAATTGCTGATCACGATCGAGGGCTCGGACGAGACGACCGCGCAGGTCATGCAGGCGCGTCATGCGTGGGCGCATGGCGAGATCCGCTGGCGCCACCGCTATGTCGATCTGATGCACGACGAGGACGGCATCACGCACATCGATTACACGCATTTTCATGAAGTCGTGCCGATCGACGACGACACCGACGAACGCGGTTCGCCGGGCGTGGTGATCGACGCGGACGCGTCGGCGTCGGCGCCGGGGCCGGCCGCGCAGGCGTGATCGTGGGCGGCGGGGCGCGGCCCCGCTGCGCGTCACGCGTGCAGCAGGCGCGCCGCTTCGCGCTGTTCGATCGCGACCGCGCGACGGAACGCGTCGCGATCCTCGGCGCGCGCGACGTAGTCGCCGAGCACGCCTTCGTGCGGCAGCAGATGCGCATCGAACGCGATCCTCAGCGTGCTCGCGAGCAGCAGGTCGGCGGCGGTGAAGCGCTCGCCGACGAGCCAGCGGCTATGGGCGAGCGCTTGCGCGAGGGCGCGCTGCACGCGCGCGATGTTGCCCCAGCCGAACGCGACGGGGTTGCCCGACGCGCCGGTGAATTTCTCGGCCATTGCAGGTTCCAGGCAGGTCGGCGTGAAGAACATCCACTGGAGGAAACGGCCGCGCAGCGGATCGTCGGGCGCGACGCCGAGCCCGGCAGCCGGACAGCGGTCGGCGAGATAGAGCAGCACGGCGCCCGATTCGGCGAACGGCGCGCCGCCGTCGTCGAGCGCGGGCAGCTTGGCCATCGGGTTGACCTGCACGAACGCATCGCTGCCCTGTTCATGCGAACGCAGGTCGATCGGCACGAGTTCGTACACCACGCCGATTTCCTCGAGCATCCACAGCGCCCGGAATGCCCGGGTTTTCGGCCAGTAGTAGAGCTTCATCGCGCCTCCGGGTAGGGGTGCAGGGGTCGATGCTCAAGCGTACCGGAGCGCGCGAGGTTGGGACAGGGCGCCGGGTCGATTGCATGCGATGAATCGACTAAATCGCCCGTAAAGCCTTGCGCAGCGGGAGTTCAATAAATAACTAGTTATATGGAAACTAGTTATGAAAATTCACGGAGATTCTCGCGGAAATCAGCACGACACAATGTGCCCGCCCTATCCGCGGTACCCGCGCACAGCCACGCAATCGCCCGTCCGCGACCGCCAACGCATTCCGCAACCCCCCACTCACCGGAGACAAGTCACGCATGGCAAACGACGATCGCACCACGATCATTCCGCGCAGAACGCCCGAATCGGCGGCCATGGTGGCCGAGGTCAAACGGGCGATGGCGATCACCGCGCGGCTCAACCGCCTGACGTTCGACGATGCGGTGGACGTGCGCGCATTGTTCGGCGAACTGATCGGCACGCAGGTGGACGACGGTTTCACGCTGATCCCGCCGTTCCATGCGACGGGCGGCACCGGCATGAAGCTCGGGCGCAACGTGTTCGTCAACCAGAACTGCACGTTCTACGACCTGGGCGGACTCGAGATCGGCGACGACGTGATGATCGGCCCGAACGTCAGCCTGATCACGTCTGGCCATCCGGTCGAGCCTTCGCGGCGGCGCGACTGCGTGGTCGCGAAGCCGATCGTGATCGAGCGGAACGTGTGGATCGGCGCAGGTGCGACGATCATCGGCGGCGTGACGATCGGCGAGAACGCGGTCGTCGCGGCCGCGGCGGTCGTTACCCGGGACGTTCCGCCGAATACGCTGGTCGGCGGCAATCCGGCGAAGATCATTCGATCGATTGCGGAATAAAGTCGTCCGGCGCGCGTGCCGGCGCGATGAAGCATCGGCGGCGGGATGTGGACAACCCGTCGCCAGAGCCAGTCGAAACGCTGTGCATCCGAACGGTGAATGTGCCGCCGGGGCCGTCCGGACAAGCCTTTGCGGCTTTTCCGGGTTGTCGCGCGTCGAGTCGTCCGTCGAGCGGCAGATGAAGATTCGATCGCGCGCACGGTTGTGGATATCCGGCATCGAAACGACTCGGCGACCTGTGGTTTTCACAGGTGAGGAGGCCGGACGCTGCGCGAGACATGAAGCGGGTTGTGGACAACTCGCGGCAAGACGAAGCGAAATGCTGTGAAATTCAACAGTGAGTGTCGCCCACGACCTGGCGGTGCGCCCGTACCGGCATGGGTTTCAGGCCGTTGCCGCGGTGCGGGGCGACGCGCATTCTAGCCGAATGGCGCGCGTGCATGACCATCATCGGCCGGCTCCGCGATGTCGGTATCCGGCTCCGTCCCCCAATCGAAGGGCTGTGCATTCTAACGGTGAGTGCAGGCGCGTGGTTCGCAACATGCGGATTTCGACGTCGCATCTCCGCCTTTTCCAGCGACTCGGCGCGCTGTGCAATTCGATGGTGAGCATGAGTCGACGACCGGCGCGCAGCCCGTCAGGATGCGGCCGTGCGACCGTATATGTCACGCGAAGCGGGGTTCCTGTCAGGCCCGGGCGCAAGGTGCGAGCAACGGCTACGCGCGTTTTCGTGTGGATATCCGTCCGTCGGAACGACTCGCGGCGCTGTGTATTTCGACGGTGAGCATCGGCGCCTGATCGGGTGATGAGCCGCTTCCGGTATGGATTGCCAGTCGTCGGCGTCCGTCGAAACGCGCGTCGGTTATCGATCGTAGAACGCTCGTCCATGTGGATATCTGCCTCGCTCGATCACTCGAAGCGCTGTGGTTTTCAACGGTGAGTGCGTGCGAATGGCCGGGAGGCAACGCAGATCCGAACGTGGACAACCGCCACCGCAGCGAGTCGAACCCCTGTGTATTTCAAAGGTGAGTGCGAGCCGGCAGTCGCACGGCATGCGGATTTCGGTGAGGATATTCGCCCTCCAAGCCCACCCTCGCCCCTATGTATTCGAACGGTGAGCGCAAGCAGAGGACCGACGAAACTCGCGGTTTCGGATGTGGATATCCACCGCTGCAACCCACTCGCCGCGCTGTGAATTTCAACGGTGAGTGTCGCGGCCCGCGCGCTCCGCATGCCGATTCCGGATGTGGACATCCCGCTCCCGACGCCACTCGAAACGCTGTGCAATCGAACGGTGAGCGCGCAAGCCCGATCGGCCGGAGGGCGCGACATTGTGGACATCCGTCGCCGCCAATCAATCGGAACCCTGTGCATTTCAATGGTGAGGGTGACGGTCCGATGCCGCCGAAACCCTTGCCGCACGAGGCTCGAGCGCCATTCTCGGGCCAAGCTGCGCGCGTGGCGGCACGCGCTGCCTTTTCCGCCAGACCGCCCGACCGCCGCGAACCTGTCCATCACGCGCCGGCACGCCGCGCGAAAACTCTCTCAAATCCCGCGAAAAAGCTGCGCAGTTTTTCTCGCCGTGCGCCGGTCCGAGCAAGATGAGAAAAAACATTCTCGGCCGCGCGCGAAAAAATAGAGCCATTCGCTGCCGCACTCATGCGTCCCCCGGCGCCCGCCGCGCACGGCCCAGAACAGCACAATCCGGAGACTTTCCCCCATGACCGCCCGCCTGCCCGTCGACGGCCCGCCCGCCCTGTCCGACTACCGCCTGACCGACAACCTGACCGCCACCCGCGGCCGGATCTTCCTGACCGGCACGCAGGCGTTGATCCGGCTGCTGCTGATGCAGCGCACAGTCGATACCGAACAGGGTCTCAACACGGCCGGCTTCGTCAGCGGCTACCGCGGCTCGCCGCTCGGCATGGTCGACCAGCAGCTGTGGAAGGCGAAGAAACTGCTCGACACGAGCGGCGTGCGCTTCCTGCCCGCGATCAACGAGGAACTCGGCGGCACGGCCGTGCTCGGCACACAGCGGGTCGAGGCCGACCCCGAGCGCACGGTCGAGGGCGTGTATGCGATGTGGTACGGCAAGGGCCCGGGCGTCGATCGCGCGGGCGACGCGCTCAAGCACGGCAACGCGTACGGCTCGTCGCCGCACGGCGGCGTGCTGGTGGTGGCGGGCGACGATCACGGCTGCGTGTCGTCGTCGATGCCGCACCAGAGCGACTTCGCGATGATGGCGTGGCACATGCCGGTCGTGAACCCGTCGAACATCGCCGACATGCTCGAATTCGGCCTGTACGGCTGGGCGCTGTCGCGCTACTCGGGCGCGTGGGTCGGCTTCAAGGCGATCTCGGAAACGGTCGAGTCCGGCTCCACCGTCGACCTCGATGCGTTGCAGACGCGCTGGCCGGCGCCGGCAGGCTTCACGCCGCCGGCGGGCGGCCTGCACAACCGCTGGCCCGACCTGCCGAGCCTCACGATCGAGGCGCGCCTCGCGGCGAAGCTCGACGCGGTCCGCCATTTCGCGCGCACCAACAGCATCGACAAGTGGATCGCGCCGAGCACGCACGCGAACGTCGGCATCGTCACCTGCGGCAAGGCGCACCTCGACCTGATGGAAGCGCTGCGCCGCCTCGACCTGACGGTCGCCGATCTCGACGCGGCCGGCGTGCGGATCTACAAGGTCGGCCTGTCGTATCCGCTCGAAATGACGCGCATCGAGCGCTTCGTCGACGGGCTCGCCGAAGTGCTGGTGATCGAGGAGAAGGGCCCGGTCATCGAGCAGCAGATCAAGGACTACCTGTACAACCGTGCGGACGGCGCGCGCCCGCGCGTGCTCGGCAAGCACGATGCGGCCGGCGCGTGCCTGCTGTCCGAACTCGGCGAACTGCGCCCGTCGCGCATCCTGCCGGTGTTCGCGGAATGGCTCGCGCGCCACAAGCCGGCGCTCGACCGCCGCGAGCGCGTCGTCGATCTCGTCGCGCCGCAGATCCTGTCGAACGAGGCGGACGCGGTGAAGCGCACGCCGTACTTCTGTTCGGGTTGCCCGCACAACACGTCGACGAAGGTGCCCGAAGGCTCGATCGCGCAGGCCGGCATCGGCTGCCACTTCATGGCGTCGTGGATGGAGCGCGACACGACGGGCCTGATCCAGATGGGCGGCGAAGGCGTCGACTGGGCCGCGCACGCGATGTTCACCAACACGAGGCATGTGTTCCAGAACCTCGGCGACGGCACCTACTTCCACTCGGGCATCCTCGCGATCCGCCAGGCGGTCGCCGCGAAAGCGAACATCACGTACAAGATCCTCTACAACGACGCGGTCGCGATGACGGGCGGCCAGCCGGTCGACGGCAGCATCTCGGTGCCGCAGATCGCGCGGCAGGTCGAGGCGGAAGGCGTGTCGCGCTTCGTCGTCGTGTCCGACGAACCGGCGAAGTACGACGGCCATCACGGGCAGTTCCCGAAGGGCACGACGTTCCATCACCGCAGCGAACTCGACACGGTGCAGCGCGAATTGCGCGAGACGCCGGGCGTGACCGTGCTGATCTACGACCAGACCTGTGCGGCCGAGAAGCGCCGCCGCCGCAAGAAGGGCGAGTTCCCCGACCCGGACAAGCGCCTGTTCATCAACGACGCGGTGTGCGAAGGCTGCGGCGACTGCGGCGTGCAGTCGAACTGCCTGTCGGTCGAGCCGCTCGAGACGCCGCTCGGCCGCAAGCGCCGCATCGACCAGTCGTCGTGCAACAAGGACTACTCGTGCGTGAACGGCTTCTGCCCGAGCTTCGTGACGGTCGAAGGCGCGGCGCTGAAGAAGGCGGCCGGCGCGGCGTTCGACGAAGCGGCGCTCGCCGCGCGCGTCGATGCGCTGCCGGTGCCGGCGACGCACCTCGACGCGGCGCCGTTCGACATGCTCGTGACGGGCGTCGGCGGCACCGGCGTCGTGACGGTCGGCGCGCTGATCAGCATGGCCGCGCACCTCGAAGGCAAGAGCGCGTCGGTGCTCGACTTCATGGGCTTCGCGCAGAAGGGCGGCTCGGTGCTGTCGTTCGTGCGGATCGCGTCGAGCGACCGCTGGCTGAACCAGGTGCGCATCGACACGCAGCAGGCCGACGTGCTGCTCGCGTGCGACATGGTGGTCGGCGCGAGCGCCGAGGCGCTGCAGACGGTGCGTCACGCGCGTTCGCGGATCGTCGTCAACACGCACCGGATCCCGAATGCGTCATTCGTGCAGAACCCCGACGCGAACCTGCATGCGGACGCGCTGCTCGAGAAGATGCGCCACGCGGCCGGCGACGGCTACCTGTCGAGCTGCGACGCGCAGGCGCTCGCCGCGAAGTTCCTCGGCGATTCGATCGGCGCGAACATCCTGATGCTCGGCTATGCGTGGCAGCTCGGGCTCGTGCCGGTGTCGCTCGCCGCGATGATGCGCGCGATCGAGCTGAACAACGTCGCGGTGCCGATGAACAAGCTCGCGTTCTCGATCGGCCGGATGGCGGCCGGCGACGCGGCGGGCCTCGATGCGTTGTGGAACGCGCGCCATGCGGTGGCCGCCCACGCGGCGCCGGAGACGCTCGCCGAACTGATCGCCGATCGCGAAGCGCGTCTCGACGCGTACGGCGGCGTGCGCTACGTCGAGCGCTACCGGGCGCTGGTGAACGCGGCACGCGCCAAGGGCGACGACGCGCTGACGCGCGCGGTCGCGACGACGTTCTACCGGCTGCTCGCGGTGAAGGACGAATACGAAGTCGCGCGGCTGTACACGGACGACGCGTTCCGCACCGCGCTCGAAGCGCAGTTCGAAGGCGTGCCGGGGCAGACGTACCGCGTGAAGTTCAACCTGGCGCCGCCGACGGTCGCGAAGGCCGGGAGCGATGGCAGCACGCCGAGGAAGCGCGTGTTCGGCCAGTGGATGTGGCCGGTGCTCGGCATGCTCGCGCGCGTGCGCAGCCTGCGCGGCACGTGGCTCGATCCGTTCGGCCGCACGGTCGAGCGCAAGATGGAGCGCGCGCTGGCCGACGACTACGAGACGACGCTCACGCGTGCGTTCGCCGCGATGACCGCCGGCAACGCGGCGCAGGTCGTGCAATTGGCCGACCTGCACGCGCGCGTGCGCGGCTTCGGCCACGTGAAGGTGCGCAACCTGGCCGGCGTGAAGCGCGCGGAACGCGAGCTCGCGCTGCAGCTCGGCATCGACGCGGCGACGAGCGCGGCCGTGCAGCACGCGCTCGACGAAATGAAGGGCGCCGGGATGCTGAAGGGGATTCCGGTCGTCGTCGCGAAGTAACGCCGCGGCCGGCGGATGTGAAAACGGCGACGCGTGTGCGTCGCCGTTTTTTATGTCCGTCGGCCGCCGCCGGCCGTCAAACAATGCCTTTCTTGCGCGTCGACAGCGCGGTTTCCGACAGGTCGATCTCGCGAATCAGCTTCGTCAGCGTCTCGTCGGAAATCTTGCTGTCGCCGCGCAGCCGGTACAGCGCCGAGCGTTCCGCGCGCACGGCCGCGATCCGCATCTGCAGCTCCATCGTTTCGGCCTGCTGCGCTTGCGCGCGCGGCGTGGGGCCGTCGTCGGCCAGCGCGGCGAGCCGGCGGCGGTATTGATCCATCACGCGTGCGGAGATGTCCGCGCAGCGCGCCGCGCCCGATTCGTCGAGATCGGCCGAGATCGCGTCGTGCGACGCATCGATCGCGCGAATCGCGGCCTGTGCGGCGGCCGACCGGGCGATGCGCTCCTCGTCGCCGAGCGGATTGCGCGACGAGCGCACGCCGCGCAGCAGCAGCGGCAGGCCGATCACCGCGACGATCAGCGAACCGAGGATCACGGCCGACGCGATGAAGACCGCGGTGTCGCGGCCCGGCAGCGGCGCGCCGTCGGACAGCGCGACCGGGATCGACAGCACGCCGGCGAGCGTGACCGCGCCGCGCACGCCGCCGACCGTCATCACCGCGATCGTGCGCACGCCGGCCATCGTGCCGGCGAGGCCATGGCGCGCGGCGCGGCGGCTCGCGAACCAGCGCAGCAGCCACACCCACAGGAAGCGGATCGCATACAGCGCGAGCATCATCGCGCACACGTTGAAGATCATCCGGCCGACCAGCGCGTCGCTCGTATGGTGCGCGTCGACGAGCGCGCGGCCGATGATGTGCGGCAGCTGCAGCCCGAGCATGATGAACACCATGCCGTTGAACACGAACTCGATCATCGCCCACGTGCTTTCGGCCCGCACGCGCGACGCGACGGTGCTTTTGCGCGAGAAGCTCGTGTAATTCATCATCATCCCGGCCGACACGGCCGCGAGCACGCCGGACAGCTCGAGGTGCTCGGCGAACAGGTAGGCCGCGAACGGCACCAGCAGCGTCATCACGATGCCGGGGGCCGGGTCGCCTTCCTGTTCGGCATTCAGGAAGCGCGTCGACAGCGCGCTGAACAGCCACGCGACGATCGCGCCCGTCGCGAGCCCGCCCGCCGCGACGATCACGAACGTGACCGACGCGGCGCGCAGCGAGAACACGCCTGTCAGCGCGGCCGCGATCGCGAACTTCAGCGCGACGAGGCCCGACGCGTCGTTCATCAGCGCCTCGCCTTCGAGGATGTGCATCAGTTGCGGCGGAATGCGACCCTTGCCGGCGATCCCGGACAGCGCGACCGCGTCGGTCGGCGACAGCACCGCCGCGAGCGCGAACGCGATCGGCAGCGGTAGCTCGGGAATCAGCCAATGCGCGAAATAGCCGACTGCGAGTACCGTCATGAACACGAGCCCGAACGCGAGCATCAGGATCGCGCGGCGCTGCAGGTAAAGCTCGCGTTTCGGAATCCGCCAGCCGTCCGCGAACAGCAGCGGCGGAATGAACAGCAGCATGAAGATCTCGGGGTCGAACGTGACGTGCAGGTTCAGCTTCGGCCACGCGAGCATCGCGCCGAACGCGATCTGCATCAGCGGCAGCGGCAGTTGCAACGGCAGGAGACGCGTGACGGCGCCGGACAGCGCGACGGTGAGCAGCAGAATGAGGACTGTGAAAACGATTTCCATCGATACGGCGAGTTACGCGGAATGAAACGATCGTACGGAGTGTAGCGTGCCGACGTAACCGGTGCGCTCGAGCGGCCGGTGCGTGCGCACGGGAATGGTGCGTCGAACGCGCGCCACGGTGGTGCGGCAGCCCCGCACAGCCGCATGGCGCACGGGATGTCGGCACCTCGCACGGAGCTTGCTTGAGGGAGAGCAGCCGCCCGGCTTGCGCCGGGTAACCGAGGGTCCAACCAATGACATGGCGCGCTGTCCCGTTCGTCGTTTTTCGGCGGACGCCGGACGTCGCGTTCGACTGCATCACCAGGAGGAAGGCATGACGATCGTGCAACAGGAGCGTCCGGCCGCCGCGTCGCCGTACCGGTTCGAGCGGGAGATGAGCTCGGGCTTCGAACGGCTGGCGACGCAGCACCGCGACCTGACGCTCACGACCGTGTTCCAGCCGATATTCAGCCTGTCGCACCAGCGTGCGGTGGGCTACGAGGCGCTGCTGCGCGCGCACGATGCGCTCGACCGCGCCGTGTCGCCGCTCGACGTGTTCGGCGAAGCCGCGCGCCGCGATGAACTGCTGCAGCTCGACCGGCTCGCGCAGGCGCTGCATCTGGAAAACTTCGCACTGCTCGGCGCGGAGCGCGAGTGGCTGTTTCTCAATGTCCATCCGGGCGTGCTCACCGATCCGTTCCAGGCGGCCGCGCTGCTCGCGAACCTGAAACGGCTCGGCATGCCGCCGCGGCGCATCGTGCTCGAAGTGCTCGAACAGCGCGCGGATGACGTCGAGCGGCTCGCGGAGGCCGTGCGCGAGTTTCGCACGCACGGCTTCCTGATCGCGCTCGACGATTTCGGCGCGGGCCACTCGAACCTCGAACGGATCTGGCAGCTGAACCCGGACATCGTGAAGCTCGACCGGATCATGCTGTCGCACGCTGCGCACCGAACGGGGCTCACCGCGATCCTGCACGGGCTCGTGACGCTGTTGCACGAGGCCGGCAAGCTGGTGCTCGTCGAAGGGATCGAGACCGAGCACGAAGCGCAGATCGCGCTGTCGTGCGAGGCCGATTTCGTGCAGGGCTACTACTTCGGCCGGCCGGCGCCGGGGCTGCCCGACAGCGCGGCCGCGACCGGCTGCATCGGCGAGCTGACCGAGCGCTTTCGTCAGCAGACCGAAGTGCGCGAGCGGCGCGACGCGCAGCGGCTCGCGCCGTACCTGCGCGCGTTCGAACGGGCGGCCGAGCGCCTCGCGGCCGGCGAGCCGCTCGACGAGGTGTGCTGGAACTTCCTCGCGCTCGACGCGGCCGCGCGCTGCTTCCTGCTCGACGCGCAGGGCCGGCAGTCGGGCCGCAACGTCGTGCTGCGCGCCGATCGCGCGCTCGCCGAGGCGCGCTTTTCGCCGCTGGCGGACGCGCAGGGCGCGAACTGGCTGCGCCGGCCGTATTTCCGCTCGGCGATCGCCGAACCGGGGCGCGTGCAGGTCACGCGGCCGTACCTGTCGATCAACGAGGCGCAGCCGTGCGTGACGCTGTCGGTGGCCGTGCGGGTCGGCGATACGCAGCGCGTGCTGTGCGGCGATATCGACTGGATCGACGAGGACGCGCAAGCGGCGTAGCGGCACACGGTCGGGATGCGGCGACCGACGGCGCGGGGGCGGCCGTTGTGTTCGCCGTGCGCTTCCCCGACAATGGCGCGAGTGCGGCCGTCGTGACCGCGCGCGCCGTCCCGGGGGCCACCATGGCGGCGAATATAAAAAGGAAACCGCCATGAAAAGACCGATCTCGCTGACCATCCTCGCGTGGATCATCATCGTGACCAACGCGATCACCTGCGTCTATACGCCGTTCTCGATCGGCATGCCGACCACCCAGGCGCTGATGTCGCACTACCTGCTGCCCGTGTGGGCGACGTTCGGCATCAGCATGATCGTCGAGGCCGCCAACGTCGTGATCGGCATCGCGATCCTGAAAGGCCGCGAATGGTCGCGCAAGGCCTATATCGTGACGTTCGTGTTCGGCATCGCGTTCTCGTTGATCAACATGCCGGCGTCGATGCTCGCGGTGCTGATCCCCGGCGTCCTGCTGTTCGCGGTGTTCGTTTACCTGCTGTTCCGGCGCCCGGCGACCGCGTATTTCAGGCAGGCCCGCGCGTGAGCTTCGTGCGCAACGCGCTGGCGATCGTGCTGTTCTCGATCGCCGGCTTCTGCGTGATCGCCGCGCAGATGGTCGCGTTCATGAAGGTCGGCCAGGCGGGCGCGACGACCGTATTCGTCGCCGTGCTGTTCGCGGTGTCGGCCGTGCTGCTCGCCGCGGGCGCGTTTGCCGGCGCGTTCCGGCCGCGTGCGCGTGGCGCGGGCATCACGCTGCTCGTCGCGGCCGCGACCACCGCGTTCGGGATGATCGGCTGGGCGATGCTCGTGCTCACGCCGGCGATCGTCGACGTGATGCAGCAGCAGGGCGCGTACGTCAACGCGCGGATGTTCCGGTTCGTACCGGGCACCGCGGTGACGGCGTTGTCCGCTCTCGGCGGCGTCTGGCTCGTGCGGCGCGGCTGACGGACCTGGCTGAAATACGCGGCTGAAATACGCGGCGGCCGGCACGCTGGCGTCCGTCGCGCGGCTCGGCTAGGATGCGCGAATTGTCCAGACGATTCGCGGGCCGCCCATGAACCGACATGCCGCTTCTTCCGTTCTCCTCGAAGTGATCGCCACGACCGTCGGCGATGCGAAGGTCGCCGCCCGCGCGGGCGCCGACCGCCTCGAACTCGTGACCGCGATCACCGAAGGCGGGCTGACGCCGAGCGTCGGCCTGATCGAGGCCGTCGTGGCCGCCGTGCCGATTCCCGTCAACGTGATCGTGCGTCCGCACAGCCGCTCGTTCGTCTATGACGCCGACGAGCTGCGCGTGATCGAGCGCGACGTGCGCGCGGCCGTCGCGGCCGGCGCGAACGGCGTCGTGTTCGGCGCGCTCGATGCGCGCGGCGACGTCGATCTCGGCGCGCTCGCCCGGATCGCGGCCGCCGCGGACGGGCGCGCGCTCACGTTCCATCGCGCGTTCGACGTCGCGCGCGATCTGAACGCCGCGTTCGACGCGCTGTTGCGCGTGCCGGCCGTCACGTCCGTGCTGACGTCGGGCGGTCATCCGTCGGTGCTCGACGCGGTCGCGACGATCACGCGGCTCGTGCGGCAGGCGGCGGGCACGACCTGCACGGTGCTGGCCGGTTCGGGGCTCACGGTCGACGCGGTCGGCGATTTCGTGCGCGCGACCGGCGTGCGCGCGGTGCATTTCGGCTCGGGCGTGCGGCCGCGCGGCGAGGTGCTGGCGCCCGTCGACGCGCAGCGCGTCGAGCGCGTGCGCGCGGCGCTCGACGGCGCGGCGTCGCACGTGTAATGCGTATGCCGAAGCTGCGCGTCGGCGCGTCGAGAACACCGTCGATTCATGGCGCGTCGCGCGACCCGATGCCGACGGTCGGGTAAAACAAAAGCCGGGGCATGCCCCGGCTTTTTCATCGGCGGGCGCGGCGCGCCGGCCGCTATCGCTTACGCGTTGTCCGCCAGCGCGTCGGCCTGGCTCGCGCGGATGCCGAGCCGCTCGAACAACGCACGGTCGCGCTGCGTCTGCGGGTTGCTCGTCGTCAGCAGCTGGTCGCCGTAGAACATCGAGTTCGCACCCGCGAGGAAGCACATCGCCTGCATCGCGTCGTCGAGCTGCTCGCGGCCGGCCGACAGGCGCACCACGGCCTTCGGCATCGTGATGCGGGCGACCGCGATCGTGCGCACGAATTCGAACGGGTCGAGCGGCGCGGTGCCTTCGAGCGGCGTGCCTTCGATCGCGACGAGGTTGTTGATCGGCACCGATTCCGGATACGGGTTCAGGTTCGCGAGCTGCGAGATCAGGCCCGCGCGCTCGCGGCGCGATTCGCCCATCCCGATGATGCCGCCGCAGCACACGTTGATGCCCGCGTCGCGCACGCGGTCGAGCGTGTCGAGGCGGTCCTGGTACGTGCGCGTCGAGATCACCTGGCCGTAGAACTCCGGCGACGTGTCGAGGTTGTGGTTGTAGTAGTCGAGGCCCGCGTCGGCGAGCTGCCGAGCCTGTTCGTTTTCCAGCATGCCGAGCGTCATGCAGGTCTCGAGGCCGAGTTCCTTCACGCCGCGCACCATTTCGGTCAGCGCGGGCATGTGGCGCTCCTTCGGGTTGCGCCACGCGGCGCCCATGCAGAAGCGGCTCGCGCCGTTCGCCTTCGCCGCGCGCGCGGCGTCGAGCACCGTGTCGACGTCCATCAGCTTCTCGGCCTTCAGGCCCGTGTCGTGATGCGACGACTGCGAGCAATAGCCGCAGTCTTCCTCGCAGCCGCCCGTCTTGATCGACAGCAGCGTCGACAGCTGCACCGCGTTCGCGTCGAAGTGCTCGCGATGCACCTGCTGCGCGCGGAACATCAGATCGTTGAACGGCAGCTCGAACAGCGCGACGACGTCGGCGACGCGCCAGCGCTGCGGGGCCGGCGCAGCCACGGGAATCGCGTCGGGTTGCACGGCGGCGGTCTGGGCTTGGGTCATTTCGTTTTCCTGTCCTGGCGGGATGGGGGATCGGTTGGGTCAATGCCGCGCGGTGCGCAGCGACTCGACGAGCGCGGCGATGTCGAGCATCGCCGCGGCGGATTCGGGGGCGGCCGGCGTCATGTGCGCGATGCGGCCGAGCAGTGGCGCGCGGTGCTCGCGCGCGAGCCAGTCGCGAATCGTCGCGACGTTCTCGTCGGCGAATGACATGGCCGGGTCGACGTGGTTCGCGACCCAGCCCGCGAGCGTGAGGCCGCGAGCGACGATTGCATCGGCCGTCAGCAACGCGTGGCTGATGCAGCCGAGCCGTACGCCGACGACGAGCACGACGGGCAGGCCGAGCGCGACCGCGAGATCGGCGGTGTCCTGCGTGTCGTTCAGCGGCACGCGAAAGCCGCCGACGCCTTCGACGACGACGACGTCCGCGCGCGTCAGCGCTTCGCGATGGCACGCGACGATCGTGTCGAGGTCGAGCGTCACGCCTTCGTGCGCGGCGACGATATGCGGCGCGGCAGGCGCCTTCAGCAGGAACGGCGTGCGCAGTTCGGGCGGCAGCACGACGTTCGCGGCCGCGTCGAGCTGGTCCGTGTCCTCGTTGCGCCACACGCCGTCGCGTTCGTACGCGCCGGCCGCGACCGGCTTCAATGCGGCCGCGCGCAGGCCGTGCCGCGCGAAGCCGTGCAGCATCGCGGCCGACACGAAGGTCTTGCCGATTTCGGTGTCGGTGCCGGTGACGAAGACGGACAGCGGGGCGGTGGTCATGCCGCTGCCTCCTCGCTGGCTTCGATCAGCGCGGCTTCGAGCCTTGCCAGATCGTCGAACGAATGCGCGGCCGACAGCGACACGCGCAGCCGCGACGTGCCGGCCGGCACCGTCGGCGGCCGGATCGCCGGCACCCACAGGCCGTGCGCGTCGAGCGCGCGCATCGCCGCGAGCGTCGCGTCGTTGCTGCCGATCACGAGCGGCTGCACGGCCGTGTGCGAATCGACCGGCTGCCAGCGCGTGCTGCGCAGCAGCGCGCGCGTGCGTTCGATCAGCGCGGCGAGGTGCGCGCGGCGCGCGTCGCCTTCGTCGCCCGCGATCACCTTCAGGCTTGCCGATACCGCATGCGCGACGGCCGGCGGCGCGGCCGTCGTGAAGATGTAGCTGCGCGCGCGCTGGATCAGCCATTCGATCACGGTCTCATGCGCGATCACGAATGCGCCCGCGACGCCCGCCGCCTTGCCGAGCGTGCCGACGTACACGAGATTCGGCGAACGCAGCGCGGCGGCGGCAAGCGCGCCGCGACCCTGCGGGCCGAGCACGCCGAAGCCGTGTGCATCGTCGACGACGAGCCACGCGCCGTGGCGTTCGGCCAGCGCGACGAGCTCGGCGAGCGGCGCGATATCGCCGTCCATGCTGAACACGGTGTCGCTGACGATCAGCTTCGTTTGCGCATCCGATGCGTCGAGCAGCGCGGCGAGCGCGGCCATGTCCGCATGCGGATAGACCTGCACGTTCGCACGCGACAGCCGCATGCCGTCGATCAGCGACGCGTGGTTCAGTGCGTCGGAGAAGATCGTCGCGCCCTTGCCGGCGAGCGCCGTCATCGCCGCGAGGTTCGCCATGTAGCCGGTGCTGAAGTACAGCGCGCGCGGCGCGTCGGAGAAGCCGCCCGCGAAGCCCGCGAGTTCGTCTTCCAGTTTGGCGTGCGCGCGCGAATGGCCGCCGAGCAGGTGCGAGCCGCCGCTGCCGGAGCCGTAGCGCTGCGCGCCTTCGGCGAACGCGGCGACGAGCGCCGGATGCGCGGCGAGGCCGAGGTAGTCGTTGCTCGCGAAGCCGACGATCTCGCGGCCGTTCACGGTCATGCGCGCGTCGCACGCGGTGTCGGCGATGCGTCGCACGCGGCGCAGCCCTTGCGCGTCGAGGTCGGCGAGGCCGCGTTGCAGGGTGTCGAGCAGGCTCATCGGCCGAGGTCCTCCAGCGTCGCGTCGAGCGTGTCGCGCGTGCGCTGCGCGAGCCATGCGATGTCGTCGTCGCTCATCACGTACGGCGGCATCAGGTACACGGTCGTGCCGATCGGGCGCAGCAGCAGTTCGCGCGCCAGCGCGTGTTCGAAGAAACGCCGCGAGAAGCCGCGCGCCGCATCGCCGTCGAGCGCGACGTCGAACGCGAACAGCGTGCCGCGCTCGCGCGGGTGGCGCACCTGCGGATGCGCGTCGAGCGGCGCGAGCGCCGCGCGCAGCGTCGCCGATTTACGGGCGTTGCTCGCGAGCACGTCGTCGCGCGCGAACAGGTCGAGCGTCGCGACTGCCGCGCGGCACGCGAGCGGGTTGCCCGTGTATGAGTGCGAATGCAGGAAGCCGCGCGTCGTGTCGTCGTCGTAGAACGCCGCGAACACGTCGTCACGCGTGAGCACCAGCGACAGCGGCAGGTAGCCGCCGCTGATGCCTTTCGACAGGCACATGAAGTCGGGCCAGACGCCGGCCTGCTCGCACGCGAAGAAGGTGCCGGTGCGGCCGCAGCCGACCGCGATCTCGTCGGCGATCAGGTGCACGCCGAATTCGTCGCACAGTGCGCGCAGCCCGCGCACGTACGACGGATCGTGCATCGCCATGCCGGCCGCGCACTGCACGAGTGGCTCGACGATCAGCGCGGCGATCCGGTCGCCGCGCTCGACGAACAGGCGCCGCACGTCCGCGAGCGCGCGGCCAGCGACGTCGGCGGCCGTCTCGCCCGGCAGCGCGCCGCGCGCATCGGGCGACGCGACCACGTGCGCGTGGCGGATCAGCGGGTCGTACGCATCCTTGAACAGCGCGACGTCGGTCACGCCGAGCGCGCCGATCGTCTCGCCGTGATAGCTGTTCGCGACGCAGACGAATTCCTGCTTGTTCGGGCGGCCGCGGTTGCGCCACGCGTGGAAGCTCATCTTCAGCGCGATCTCGACGGCCGACGCGCCGTCCGACGCGAAGAACGCATGGCCGAGCGTGCGCGCGGTGAGCGCATGCAACCGTTCGGCGAGCTCGATCGCCGGTTCGTGCGTGCAGCCGGCGAGCATCGCGTGCTCGAGCGTGTCGAGCTGGTCCTTCAGCGCCGCGTTGATGTCCGGGTTCGCATGGCCGAACAGGTTCACCCACCACGAGCTGATCGCGTCGAAATAGCGGCGGCCGTCGCGGTCGTACAGCCACACGCCCGCGCCGCGCGCGACGGGGACGAGCGGCAGGCGCTCGTGGTGCTTCATCTGGGTGCAGGGGTGCCAGACCGCGCGCAGGCTGCGCGCGACCCAGTCGTCGGTGGCTGGCGTACTCAAGGCGACTCCGGGGGTAAAACGACCGCGCGGCATCGACGGGATGCCGCGCGGCGCAATACGAAACGCGCAGAGATTAGCGTGTTCCGCCGGACGTTGCACTAGCGGTTACAAACGCCGCACAGCCTTGCTGGGCGGGAGTTCGGCGCAGTTCGGGGGTGCTCGGAACGGAACGCGGCGGATCAGGCGAAATGCGCGCAGATGACGACGTTCGAGTGACACCCCCCGACAGAAAAAAATCGCGGGGCGGGGGCGATGCAGCGACGAAATATGGGGAACGATGAGGGTGCGGTATTTGCGGCGACGAGGGGCGATCTTGCTTCGTGCATCGTCGGATCGACAGGGGGCGGAAGGCCCGGATGGTTGGACGAGATCTGGCGCGAATTCAAGTCGATTGCTCGTCAAAACGAGCATTACGCGGCGTGTGCCCGATTGGACGAGCAGCCGGGGCGTGCCGCGGCGACCTTGAAGCGACGGCGCGCGAAGGAGAGGCAGGAGGAACGACGACCGCGTCAGCGCGAAGCCAGTGCGCGCGTATCGGTATCGTGGGCGTGATCGTCGCCGCTGTCGGCCGTCTGTGTCGTGTTGGCGTTCCACACGACGCGGTCGTTGACCGCATACAGCCGGCACGCGCCGGCGCCTTGCTTCGCGCAGTTGTCGAGCGCGAGCGCCATCGGGTCGTCGCCGCCTTCGGCCCACGACCATGCGCCTTCCGACGACACCGCGAACGCGCGGCTCGGATGCTGGTTCAGGAAGCGGCGATAGCCTTCGCGGCCCGCTTCGTCCACGTACGGCACCGCGTTGACCGCATCGATCGATGCGTAGCCGGTGGCCTTCGGCTCGTGCGGGTCGGCGACCGCATAGCGCACCGCGGTCGGCAGGTTCAGTTCGGCGAGGAAGGCGTGCACGGCCGGCCACCATACGGGCACGCCGTCGCGATCGACGATCAGCCGGTGCGCATCGTCCTTGTAGCGGCCGAAATCGATGAAGCGGGCCTGCGTGCCGTGCGACACGTACGCATCGTGCATCTGCGCGACGAGCGCGGGCGTCCACACCGAATCGTTGTCGCCGTACAGCCACAGCGACCGCACGGCCGTATGCGCGCCGTAGTGGTCGAACGCGTCGACGAGGTTGCGCTGCCAGCCGTCGCAGAGGTCCTGGCGCAGCCCGCCGGAGAAATTGATGATGCCGCGCACGCCCGCCGCGGCTTCGGTGCCGTACGCGACCGACGCGAGGCCGCCGTGCGACGTGCCGGCGACGACGATGCGCGACGCATCGACGTACGGCTGGCGCGACATGTAGCGCACCGTCGCATCGACGTCGGCGGCCTGCGCGAGGCCGTTCTTGCCGACGTTGCAGCCTTCCTGCTGGTACGTGCCGCCCGAACCGGCGAAGCCCTGGCGATTCGGGGCGATCACCGCATAGCCGCGGCGCACGAATTCGCGCGCGAACGCGAGCGGCCGGCTGCGCGGCTGCAGATGGAGATCGCCGGTATTTTTGCCGTGGTTGAAGACGACGAGCGGGAACGGGCCGGGCCCGTTCGGCTTGAACAGCGTCGCCTCGAGCGTGATGGCGCCCGAAGCGTCGGCCGGAATGCGGAGGATCTGCTCGTTGAGATCGGCGGCGACCTGCGGCAGGTTCGAGTCGGCGTAGTCGAAATGCTCGGCGTGGGCGAGCGACCCGCTGGCGCCCGCACCCGTACTGGCGCTCGGCAGCGTACCGGCCTGAGCGGCCGACAGCGCACAGGCCGCCATCCATCCCACCAATACCTTGCTGAACGCCATCCGTAAGCCCTGCCATGCAACATGACCAATTCGAGCCCATCGTAGCCCGACAAAATCAGGTTGTGCAATGCGGGAATTACCCGGCGTCTGACATGGCAACTATTTGTCAGCGTTCACTTACTTCGCCGTCGACATAGCGCCAGAATCCCTGCTCGTCGCGCTCGAAACGGCTCGTCTCGTGCAGCCGGTAAGCGCGTCCGCCGACCTTGTAGCGCGCCACGAATTCGACCTCCGCGTGCCGGTCGTCGAGCGGTACGTGGCGTTTGACCGCGAGGCCGAGCCAGCGCGGCGCGTCCGGCGCTGCCGGGTCGGCCTCGAGATCGGGCGGGCAGGTGCGCGCGGCCCACGTCGCGCGCAGGTAATCGGTCGCGCCGAGCACGTACGCGCTGTACCGCGAGCGCATCAATTCGAGTGCGGTCGGGGCGGCTTGCCCGCCGTCGATGAAGCGGCCGCAGCAGGCCGCGTAGCGCGGCGCCGGCGCGTTGCCGGCGGGTGCGGGGGAGGCGCCGCCGCACGGGCACGCGTCAGGTCGGTTCAAAATCATGCGAAATGCGAATTAACAACGTCCGGTTACCGGCGCCGCTCACCAGCTGAGCTCGATGCCGTCGTACTGGAAGAACCGGCCGTTCGCCTGGGATACGTCCGAAGCGGATTCGGCGATCACGCGACGCATGCCGGTCACGCTCGTTTCCGGATCGATCGCGGCCTGCGCGCCGCCCATGTCGGTGCGCACCCAGCCGGGGTGCAGCGAAATGCACGCGGCATGACGCGTCTGCAGCGACGCGATGCGCAGCGCGTCGTTCAGCGCGGCCTTGCTCGCGCGGTACAGCCAGCCGGTCGTGCCGGTCGCCTCGGCGATGCTGCCCATCCGGCTCGACACGACGGCCAGCACGCCGCGCGCGTCCTCGACGAGCGGCAGCAGGATCGGCAGCAACTGCATCGGCCCGCGCACGTTCGTATGCATCACCGTGTCGAAATCCTCGGCGGTGATCGTCTCGACGCCTTCGGTGCGCGGCCCGTACACGCCCGACACGAGCACGGCCGCATCGAGCCGCTCCCCGTCGAGCTTCCAGCCGAGCGCCGCGATCTGCGCGGGCTGCGCGATATCGAGCGCATGCGGCTGCGCGCCGAGCGCACGCAACGCATCGAGCGACGCCGCGTCGCGCGCGGTGGCGATCACGTTCCAGCCGTCGCGCCGGTATTGCCGGACGAATTCGCGGCCGAGGCCGCGCGATGCGCCGACGATCAATACGGTTTTCATGCCGTCGCTCCTTGGGTTGGCGCCGCCGAGGCAGTGCCGGTGTCAGATCCGTTCGATGCGTGCCGCGCCCGCGTGGCAGCCGCCGTCAGGCGGCTGGCGCGTCACTGCACGTTACTGCGCGTCGTCGCACGGCTTCAGCGTGGCGGCGACCGCCTGCGCGACGTCTTCGAGCTGCGCGGCGTCCGCCGCGACCATGTCGTTGTCGGGCGCGTGCTGGCCGCGTGCGGTCAGCGCCGCCACGCAGCGCCGGTAGGTTGCGTCGAGCGCGTCGAAGTTCGACACGGACATCCCGAGGTTGCGCATCCGGCCGTCGTGCACGCCGTACACGAGCCCGTGCACGGTGAGCGACTGGCCGCGCGCCCACGCGTCGTTGACGATCGTCGTGCGGCACACGTTGACGACCTGTTCGATCGAATTCAGCTCGATCAGGCGGCGATACCGCGCTTCGCCGACCGGCCATTCGTCGAGCAGCGCCGCGTGGCGTTCGCGCACGTCCTGCACGTGATGCAGCCAGTTGTCCGCGAGGCCGACGCGGCGGTTGTGCAGCGCCGCGTTCACGCCCGAGCAGCCGTAGTGGCCGACGACCATGATGTGCTTCACGCGCAGGATGTCGACCGCGAACTGGATCACCGACAGGCAGTTCAGGTCGCTGTGCACGACCACGTTCGCGATGTTGCGATGCACGAACACTTCACCCGGCGGCAGGCCGATGATCTGGTTCGCCGGCACGCGCGAATCGGAGCAGCCGATCCACAGATATTCCGGCGCCTGCTGATCGGCGAGCCGTGCGAAGAAATCGGGATCGTCGGCGAGCTGGCGCTTGACCCAGGCATCGTTGTTGTCGAACAGATGTGAAAGCGGATTGTCTTGGGTAGTCATCGGTGTGGATTCCGTTGGCGGAAATCAAGTCGATATCGTATCGGGTGTTGCCGGCGTCAGGCGGCGCGCTGCGCGTCGCCTGCGTCGTCGTTCCGGCCCGTCGCGTCGAAGCGCGCGGGGTAGCGCACGCTGAAGCGCAGGGCCGTGTCGTACGGATAAAAATCGGGCAATTCGCCCTGCATCAGCTTGTCCTTGCTCGCCTGCCATAGCGCGGGATCGAAAAAGTCCGCGTGATGCTTCATGAAGACGTCGCGCACGCGCGGGTCGCCGAGCAGAAACGGCCCGTAGGTCTCCGGAAAGATGTCGTGCGGGCCGACGGTATACCACGGTTCGCCGGACAGCTCGTCTTCCTCGTTGCGCGGCGCCGGCACGCGCCGCACGTTGCAGTCGGTCAGGTACTCGATCTCGTCGTAGTCGTAGAACACGACGCGGCCGTGGCGCGTGACGCCGAAGTTCTTGTACAGCATGTCGCCGGGGAAGATGTTCGCCTTCATCAGCTCCTTCACCGCGTTGCCGTATTCCTTCACGCCGTGCTCGACGTCCGCGTCGCTGCCGTTCTGCAGATACAGGTTCAGCGGCGTCATCCGGCGCTCGATGTACAGGTGCTTGATCACGAGCTTGTCGTCCTCGTATTCGAGCAGCGACGGCACTTCCTTCTCGAGTTCGCGCACGAGCGCGTGATCGAGCCGCGCGAGCGGCAGCGCGACGCTCGAATACTCGAGCGTGTCGGCCATCCGACCGAGGCGGTCGTGGCGCTTCACGAGCTGGTACTTCTCCATGATCTGCGCGCGCGTCGTTTCCTTCGGCGGCGGGAAGTGATCCTTGATGATCTTGAACACGTACGGGAACGACGGCAGCGTGAACACGAGCATCACGAGGCCCTTGATCCCGGGCGCGATGATGAAGCGGTCGCTCGAATGCGACAGATGGTGCAGCAGGTCGCGGTAGAACAGGTTCTTGCCCTGCTTCTGCAGCCCGACCGACGTGTAGATCTCGGCCTTCGGCTTGCCCGGCATGATCGTGCAGAGAAAATCCACGTACGCGGACGGCACGCCCATGTCGACGAGGAAGTACGAATGCGAGAAGCTGAAGATGATCTGCAGCAGGTCGCGGCGCAGCAGCACGGTGTCGAGCGCGAGCACGCCCGGGCGCACGTGGCGGATCGGCACCGCGAACGGCAGCACGCGATCGGCGTTGATGATGCGGCCGACGATGTACGCGCTCTTGTTGCGGAAGAACAGCGACGACAGCACGTGGATCTGGAAATTCGGCGCTTCGTCGAAGTGGCCGAATTCGTCGTCGATCGCCTGCATCACGCAGCCGATGTCGCGCGAGAGATCCTCGAACGCCGGCTCGAGCTGGAAGTTCGTGACGATGCGCTCGAGCGTGACCGCGAGCCCGTCGGTGCCCGGATAGTACGCGCGGTAGGTCGGCTTCGCGGCCGGCTCGTCGTTCTCCAGGTACTCGGTCGAGATCGCCGGGCGCACGAAGATGAAATCGTTGCTGAAATACGAGCGGTGCAGGATCTTGCAGCACACCGAATTGAAGAAGGTTTCCGCGCACTCGGGCTGGCGGTGCGACGTGAGTAGGCCAATGTAGTGCAGCTTGATCTGCTGCCACACTTCGTCGTCGATGTTCTCCGCGTCGTATTCGTCCTCCAGCACCTCGACGCATTCCTTCACGCGATCGTCGTACGACGTGATCCGCTCGCGCGCGAGCCGCTGCAGCCCGTGCCAGTCGCCGCGCTCGAACAGCGTCTTCGCGTCGACCGCCGCTTCGCGGAAGATCCGGTAATGGCGATCGAAGTATTCGAGCATCGTCTGCGCGACGTCGAAACCGATCTGCGACGACAGCAGTTTGGGGAAGTGATTCATCGCGTGCAGGCTCGTTCAAGGGGCTGTAAGCACTCGCCATTTTAGCGCCCAAGTCGGCGTTTCAAGGACTTTCGCAGTGACGCGCGAGCGGTCGTGAATCGGCGTGTTGTTCGCCGTTGGGCGCCGTTCGGCGCATCTTCGCGTAAAGATACGGGTACGGAACCGATTCTGACACGAACTTTTTTGCGGCGGTCCGGTGCGCGTCGGGCACCTGTTTCGCGCGACGGCGATAGAATCGACGCACGCCCGCCGCGCGCTGCCGCCGGCGCGCATTCGCACCGATAACGACGAGACGCCCCACCGATGAACGCCCTGGAACACCAACTCGACTATCCCTTCGCCGATACGCTGCCCCCCGCGGGCGACACGTTCGAGGTCGCGCCCGGCGTGCGCTGGCTGCGCATGCCGCTGCCGTTCTCGCTCGACCACATCAATCTGTGGCTGCTGCGCGACGAGATCGACGGGCAGGCCGGCTGGACGATCGTCGATTGCGGGATCGCGTCGGACGCGATCCGCACGCACTGGGAGCGGATCTTCGACACGCATCTCGACGGCCTGCCCGTGCTGCGCGTGCTCGTCACGCACTGCCACCCCGATCACTTCGGCCTCGCGAACTGGCTGTGCGAAGGCGGCGACAAGGGCCGCTGGAACGTGCGGCTGTGGATGACGCTCGGCGAATACCTGTTCGGCTGCCTGATGGCGGCCGGCAACGGTTCGAACGCGGGCGGCGCGGCCGCCGCCGAGCACTTCGCGCGCCACGGGCTGACCGATCCGGCCGCGCTCGACAAGCTGCGCAACCGCCGCAGCTATTACTCGGACCTCGTGCCGGCCGTGCCGCCGCGCTACCGGCGCCTGCGCGAAGGCGACGCGGTGACGATCGGCGCGCGCACGTGGCGCGTCGTCACCGGCTTCGGTCATTCGCCTGAACATTGCGCGCTCCACAGCGACGCGGACGGCGTGCTGATTTCCGGCGACATGGTGCTGCCGCGCATCTCGACGAACGTGTCGGTGTTCGATCTCGAGCCGGAAGCGAACCCGCTCGCGCTGTACCTCGAATCGCTCGGCCGCTACGAGACGATGGCGCCCGACACGCTCGTGCTGCCGTCGCACGGCAAGCCGTTCCGCGGCGTGCGCACGCGCATCGCACAGCTGCGCGAACACCACGATGCGCGCCTGGCCGAAGTGCGCGTCGCGTGCGCGCAGCGGCCGATGAGCGCGGCCGACATCGTGCCGATCATGTTCCGCCGCCGCGAGCTCGACATCCACCAGATGACCTTCGCGCTCGGCGAGGCGCTCGCGCACCTGAACCTGCTGTGGCTCGCGGGCGAACTCGTGCGCGAGCAGGGGGACGACGGGGTGCTGCGGTTCCGCATCGCCGGCTGAGCGCGCTTCGTCGTCGTTACGCGACGGGTTCGTAACGCCATCCGTCGCGCTGCCACTGCATCGTGTGCGTCGGTTCGAGCGCCGCGAGAAACGCGGCGTCGTGCGACGCGACCACGATCGCGCCGGGGAAGCCGGCCAGCGCGGCTTCGATCGCGCGCACCGATTCGAGATCGAGGTGATTGGTCGGCTCGTCGAGCAGCAGCAGTTGCGCGGGCGTGCCGCGCCACAGCGCGCAGGCGAGCGCGGCCTTCAGCCGCTCGCCGCCGCTCAGTTGCCGCGCCGGTTGCGTCGCCCGTGTCGCATCGAGTTGTAGCAGCGCGAGACGGCTGCGCAGGTCGCCTTCCGCGAGCGGCGTATCGAGCGCACCCAGTTGCTCGACGACCGAGCGCTCGGGGTCGAGCAGCGCGAGCCGCTGGTCGAGATACGCGGCGCTCACGTGCGTCGTGCAGCTACCTGAACGCGGCGCGAGTTCGCCCGCGAGCATCCGCAGCAACGTCGACTTGCCGCAGCCGTTCGGCCCGGTCAGCGCGATGCGCACGGCGCCGCTCGCCGACCACGTGATCGTGTCGGCGTCGCCCGCGACGCGCCACGGCAATCGAGCGCACTCGAGCGTGAACAGCTGGCGGCGCGCGCTGACTTCCGTGCCCGGCAGCGAGACGAGCACCGGCGCGTCGGCTTCGACGCGCGCGGCCGCTTCCTGCACGCGCGTGTCGAGCGTCGCCTTGAAGTCGCTCTGATGGCGCCGGACCGTTCCCATGATCGCGCGCGCCGCGCCCTTGCGGCTTTGGCGCGCCATCGACGACAGGTTGGCCGTCTTCGCGTCGCGCAGCGATGCGGCCGCGTGGCGCTGGATCGTGTCGTGCTCCTGTTCGAGCCTGCGCCGCACGCGCCCGCGCTCGGTGCGCGCATGATCGAGCGCCGCGTGCGCGGCCTCCTGTTGCGCGTCGCGTTGCGCGCGGTAGAGCGCGTAATTGCCGCCGTACGAGCGCGCGCCGTGCGGCGTCAGCTCGACGATGCGCTGCACGCCGGCGAGCAGCGCACGGTCGTGGCTGACGATGACGACGCCGCCCCGCCAGCCGTCGAGCGCCGCGCGCAGCCAAGCGCGGCCCGGTGCGTCGAGATGGTTGGTCGGTTCGTCGAGCACGAGCAGGCCGGCGCCCGACAGCAGCGCGCCGATCAGCGCGACGCGCGCGAGCTGGCCGCCGCTCAGCGCGTGTGCGGGCGTGTCGGCGCGCACGTCGTGCAGGCCGGCCGCGTCGAGCGCCGCGCGCAGCCGCTCGGCAAGATCCCAGCGATCGCCGATCAGGTCGAAGTCGTGCGGTGTCGCACGGCCGTCCGCGAGACGCGCGAGCGCGCCGAGCGGCGCATCGAGCGCGGCGATCTGCGCGACGGTCGGCGGGGCGGCCGCCGCGTCGGCGCGGTCGTGATCGTGCTGCTGCGCGACGTAGACGACGGGCGCATGCCGCTCGATCGTCCCCGCGCTCGGCGCGCGCCGGCCCGCGATCAGTTGCGCGAGCAGGCTCTTGCCGACGCCGTTGCGACCGACGATGCCGGTCGGCGTGCGGTCGATGGACAGGTCGAGCGAATCGAACAGCGTGACGCCGTCGTCGAAGCGGAAGGAAACGTGATGAAGCGCGACGAGCGCGCCGGTGGGCGTGGCAGCAGCCATAAGCACCTCCAAAAATGCATGAAGACCTTCGCGCGCGGCGTGCGTGGCACGGGCGGCGAAAACATTTCGGGAAGGCTTAGTTGTTCACTTTGGCTGGCGTCCGGTATAAGGAATGAGCGCGCAGTGTAGCAAGCGCGGCGCGCGGGCCGCAAGCGAGCGGCGTGTGCGCCGTCGCTTGCGCGCCACGCACGGTTATTGCACGGCGACCGTCGTGAAGTTCTGCCGTCCGAACGGACTCACGTGATAGCCGCTCACGTTGGTGCGCGTGAGCGCGGCCGCGGTCGGGTAACCGAGCGGGATCCACAGCGCCTCGTCGTGGATGATCTTCTGCGCGCTTTCATAGAGCTTCGCGCGCTTGGCCTGATCGGCGGTCGACTTGCCGTCGGCGATCAGCTTGTCGAGCTGCGCATCGCAGAAGCGTGCGAAGTTGATGCCCGACTTCACTGCGTTGCAGCTGAACAGCGGCGACAGGTAGTTGTCCGGATCGCCATTGTCGCCGGCCCAGCCCATGAACAGCATGTCATGCTGGCCGAGCTTCGCCTGCTTGATCAGCTCGCCCCATTCGATCACCTTCACCTCCGCCTTCACGCCGACCTTCGCGAGATCGGCCTGCAGCAGTTCCGCGCCGACCTTCGGGTTCGGGTTCAGCACGCTGCCGGTCGGGCGCGTCCAGATGGTCGTCGAGAAGCCGTTCGGGAAGCCGGCCTGCGCGAGCAGCTGCTTCGCCTTCGCGGGATCGTACGCATACGGCGCGACGTCCTTCGCGTAGCTCCACGTGTTCGGCGGATACGGGTTGTTCGCGGCCGTCGCGGTGTTGTCGAACACGACCTTCAGGTAGGTCGCGCGGTCGAACGCGAGGTTCAGCGCCTCGCGCACCTTGTCGTTGTCGAGCGGTTTCTTCTGCGTGTTCAGCGCGACGAACGCGGTCATGAACGCGGGCGTCTGCACGACCTTCAGCGCGCTTTCGCCCTTCGCGGCGAGCACGTCCTGAGGCTTCGGCGACAGCGCGATCTGGCATTCGCCGGCCTTCACCTTCTGCAGTCGCACCGACGGGTCGGGCGTGATCGCGTAGATCAGCCGGTCGACCTTCGGTTTCGTGCCCCAGTACGTCGGGTTCGCGTCGTAGCGGATCAGCGCGTCCTTCGTATAGCTCTTCAGCACGAACGGGCCGGTGCCGACCGGCTTCGCGTTCAGGTCGGCCTGCTTGCCGGCCTTCAGCAACTGGTCCGCGTATTCGGCCGAGTAGATCGACGCGAAGCCCATCGTCAGGATCGGCACGAACGTCGCGTTCGGCTCGTTCAGCACGAATTTCACCGTGCTGTCGTCGACCTTCGTGACCGACTTCACGAGCTTCACGAGGCCCATCGATTGCGCGTGCGGGAAGCCGCTCGCGCCGGCCACCTTGTGCCAAGGGTTCGCATCGTCGAGCATCCGCGCGAACGTGAACACGACGTCGTCCGCGTTCAGCGCGCGGCCCGGCTTGAAATAGTCGGTGGTCTGGAACGCGACGTTCGGGCGCAGGTGGAACGTGTACGTGAGGCCGTCGGCGCTCGCGTCCCATTTGTCCGCGAGCGCGGGTACGACTTTCTTCGCGGCTTCGTCGTAGGACACGAGCGTGTTGAAGATCACGTCGGCCGACGCGTTGGTCGTGACGAGCGAGTTGTACTGCACGACGTCGAAGCCGTCCGGGCTCGATTCCGTGCAGACGGTGAGCGGCTTGGCGGCGGCGACGCCGGGGGCGGCAAGGGCGGCGAGGGCCGTGGCCACGGCGGCCGCGGCGAACAGCTTGACGTGCATAGGATCTCCCACGTGGCGTGTGTTTTTCGCTGGATGACGGAGGCAGGCGCGGCCCGGAAGCGTGCAGGGCCGGCGCGGCTGACGAATAGCATACCGTCAAAGCGCGCGGCGCGTGAAAAAAGGCGTCGGAACGCGGCGAATTGACCGAAAAACGGCTGCGTTCGCGACGGAACGGGTGTTGATGCGGCGGAGCGGGTAGGGCGAGCGCGGCGTGGGGGCGACGGGCGGGACGAGTGGCTGCGAATACGCGGCGGAAATGCGCGGCGCGACGCGCGCGACGGAACGGAGTGCGGCAGCGGTGCGCGGTACGGGGTGCGATACGAGGGGAGAGATCCGCGCGGATTCGCGCGGTATCGCGATGCAGGTCAGGCCGCGGCGCGACAGCGATCCGGCGAGACGCGCGCCGGATCCGCGACGCACTCAGTGCGCGCCGGCCTTCGGCTTGCGCGGCGCCTTTTCGAACAGGCGGTCGTACAGCCAGCGCGGCAGCACGTGCAGCACCTTCGCGACGACCCCCATCTGCCATGGAATCACGCGGAACGCGTGCTGCCGGGCGATCGCGCGCGCCGCGCGCGCGGCGAAGCGGTCGGCGTCCATCAGGAACGGCATCTTGTACGGGTTGTGCGCGGTCATCGGCGTGCGAATGTAGCCGGGCGCGATCGTCACGACGCCGACGCCGGCCGGGCGCAGCTCGACGCGCAGCGCTTCCAGATACTTGATCGCGGCCGATTTCGACGCGCTGTACGCGCCGGAGCCGGGCAGCCCGCGCACGCCGGCGACGCTCGCGACGCCGACCAGCGTGCCGTGGCGCACGGCCGTCATCGGGCCGACGAACGGCTCGAACGTCGCGACCATCCCGTAGTAGTTGATGTCCATCACGTCGCGGAACGCGGCGAGGTCGCCCTGGCCCGTGACGGCGCCCTGGCTGATGCCCGCGTTCGCGATCACGACGTCGGGGCAGCCATGCGCGGCGATGAACGACGCGGCGGCCGTCGCGAGCGCGTCGGCGTCGCGCACATCGGCGGAATAGACGGAGATGGACAGCTTCGGGAAACGCCGCGCGAACGCGTCGAGTGCATCGGTGCGCCGCGCGACGAGCGCGAGCGTGGCGCCCTGGCGGGCGTATTCGTCGGCCATCGCGAGGCCGAGGCCGCTCGACGCGCCGGTGATGAAGACCTTCAGCGGAGTAGTCATGCCGGCGCGCGGGCGGGGATCAGAGCTTCTTGTCCTGAACCTGCTTCACGAGGAAGTCGAGCACCTGCGCGGTACCCGGGATGCTGTTCGTGTAAGCCGGACCCGTCTTGTACTTGCCCTGGACGACGACCGTCGGCACGCCGTCGATCGCGTAGTCCTTCAGCAGCTTGGCCGACTGGTTCACCTCGCCCTGCACGCTGAACGAGTTGTACGCGTCCATGAACTTCTTCTTGTCGACGCCTTGCGTGGCCAGGAAGTCGGCCTGCGCCTGCGGCGTCAGCAGATAGTTCTTCTGCTTGTGGATCGCGTTGAAGATCGCCGGCGTGACCTTCTCGGAAATGCCGAGCGCGGACACTGCGTAGAACAGCTTCGAGTGCGGGAGGAAATCGTCACGGAATGCGACCGGCACGCGCTTGAAGTCGATGTTGTTGCCCTGTTTCTTCACCCAGGCCTCGATCGTCGGCTCGAATTCGTAGCAGTGCGGGCAGCCGTACCAGAAGAACTCGATGACCTCGACCTTGCCGGCCGGCGCGGACACCGGCTGCGGCGACTTCATCACCTCGAAATCCTTGCCGGCGGCCGGCGCGGCGGGCGAAGCCTGCGCGAGGCCGGCGGCCAGGCCCAGGGACAGAAGGAGCGTGCTAAGCAGTTTTTTCATGTTGTGAACGTCGAATCAGTTGCTCGGGTTACGGAACGTAACGGGTTCTGCGTGGGCGCGGCCGGTTGGCTTACTGCTTCGTGAAGCGGATCACCGCCGTGTCGACACCTGCATCGGACAGGCGCTGACGGGCCGAGTTCATATCCTCGAACTTCGAGAACGGGCCGACGCGCACGCGGAAGTAGGTCACGCCGCTGACGTCGCGCTTCGACACCTTCGATTCGAAGCCCTGGAAGCCGAGGCGCGCACGCTGCTGTTCGGCATCGCCTTCCGTCTTGTACGCGCCGACCTGCAGGAAGTAGCCGGTGTTCGCGTCGTTCGCGGTCGGCGGCTTCGCCGTTGCTGCCGCGGCGGCCGTGGCCGACGACGTCGGCTTCGGCGTGTTCGCGGCCTGCTGCTGTTGCTGCTGCTTTTGCGCGGCGGCCTGCTGCGCCTGCTTCTGCGCGGCGAAGCGTGCGAGGTCGTCCTCGCTGCCTTGCTGCTGTTGCTGCGCCTGTTGCGTCTTCTTCGGCGGCGGCGTGGTGTCGGCCGGCTTCGGCGCGACGGCGACGCCGTTGCCCGACGACGGATTGTTCGACGCGGCGGTGTTGTTCGAGCCGGTGGCGCCGTTCGTGTTGCCCGACGGCGGCACTTCGACGATCTGCGGCTCGGGCAGCAGGCCGCCCTGGGTCTGGTTCGCGGCCTGGCCGGGCGCGGTGTTGGGCGGCGCGGATTGCGCGGCCTGCGGCACCGGCTGGCCGGGCGTCTTGCCCTGCAGCGCGCGGTTCGGGTCGAACTGCTGCGGCTGGCTCGCGCCGTTGTCTGCCGGTGGCGGCGCGACCTTCGACACGAACGGCGACGGCGAACGCGTGATGTAGAGCGCCACCACCACGGCGATCGCGAGGCCGACGATCAGGCCCAGCACGATTCCAAGAAATGTCCCTCCTGCTTGTTTCGATTGCTTCGAAGTTCGGCGTGGTTGTGCCATTGCTTGAGTCACCTGCAAAAAGAATCGTGAGAGGGCTGCGGCGGGCGTCCGCCGGCGGGCATCCGCCGGCAGGTGCCGCCGCGGCCATTCGCGGCCCGGTCCGGGGCCGCGCTGACATCCTTACATCTTGGCGGGCGCGGATACGCCGAGCACCGCCAGGCCGTTCTCGAGCACCTGCCGCGTCGCGGCGAGCAGCGCGGCGCGCGCATTGCGCGGGGCTTCGTCGTCGACCAGCACGCGCTCCGCATTGTAGAACGAGTGGAATTCGCCAGCGAGATCGCGCAGGTAGAACGCGACCGCGTGCGGCGCCAGCTCGTTCGCCGCGTGCGTGAGCATGTCCGGATACTCGGCGAGCTTCTGCATCAGCGACGCCGCCTGCGCGCTCGTCAGTTGCGACAGGTCGGCGCCCGGCAGTTGCGCGACGTCGACGTTGTAGCGCGACTTCAGTTCGTTGAGCACCGAGCAGATCCGCGCATGCGCGTACTGGACGTAATAGACCGGGTTTTCGTCGTTCTGTTTCAGCGCGAGGTCGATGTCGAACACGAACTCGGTATCGGCCTTGCGCGAGATCAGGAAGAAACGCACCGCGTCGCGGCCGCGCGTGATGGTCGCCTCGTCGATCAGGTCGGGTGCCGCTTCCTGGCCCGCGGCCGCGCCGCCCGACCATTCGATCAGGTCGCGCACCGTCACGTAGCTGCCCGCGCGCTTCGAGATCTTCACTTCCTGGCCGTCGCGCATCACCGTGACCATCTTGTGCAGCACGTAGTCGGGATAGCCCTTCGGGATCCCGATGTGCAGCCCCTGCAGGCCGGCGCGCACGCGCGCGATCGTGCCGTGGTGGTCCGAGCCCTGGATGTTGATCACCTTCGTGAAGCCGCGCTCCCACTTCGTCACGTGGTACGCGACGTCCGGCACGAAGTACGTGTACGTGCCGTCCGACTTGCGCATCACGCGATCCTTGTCGTCGCCTTCGTCGGTCGTGCGCAGCCACAGCGCGCCGTCCTGCTCGTAGGTCATGCCGGCCTTGATCAGCGCGTCGACCGTCTTCTCGACGCGGCCTTCGCTGTACAGCGACGACTCGAGGTAGTACTGGTCGAACTTCACGCCGAACGCCTGCAGGTCCATGTCCTGCTCGCGACGCAGGTACGTGACCGCGAACTTGCGGATCGCGTCGAGATCCTCGACGTCGCCCGCGCCCTTGACCGGCTCGCCGTCCGACGCGGCGACCGTTTCGCCGTTCAGGTAGTCGCGCGCGATGTCGGCGATGTACTCGCCGTTGTACGCGGCTTCCGGCCAGCCCGCGTCGCCCGGCTTCAGCCCGCGGGCGCGCGCCTGCGTCGAGATCGCCAGGTTGCCGATCTGCACGCCCGCGTCGTTGTAGTAGAACTCGCGGTGCACCGCATAGCCCTGGCTCGCGATCACGTTCGCGAGCACGTCGCCGAGCGCGGCCTGGCGGCCGTGGCCGACGTGCAGCGGGCCGGTCGGGTTGGCCGACACGAATTCGAGCAGCACCTGCTTGCCTTTCTCGCGATCCGACGTGCCGAACGCGCGGCCCTGGTCGAACACGGCGGCGATCACCGCCTGTTTCGCGGCGGCCGACAGGCGCAGGTTGATGAAGCCGGGGCCGGCGATCTCGGCGGCTTCGACGAGGCCCTGCGCGGCCGGCTGCGCGGTCAGCGCGGCGACGATCTGCTCGGCCAGCTGGCGCGGGTTCGCGCCGAGCGGCTTCGCGAGCTGCATCGCGACGTTGCATGCGACGTCGCCGTGCGCGGCGACCTTCGGGCGCTCCAGCGTGATGGCGGGGGCGACGAACGCCGCGTCGGCGCCTTTCAGCGCGTGTGCGACCTGCTTGACGCTATCCGCGAGCAGGGCTTCGAGGGTCTGTTTGTGTGCTGGCAGCATGCTGGTAGAAGGCTTCGTTGGTGGCGGCCGGAAATGCCGGGCCGCCGGCGCGCTTTTTAAGCGCGCGTTTCAGGGATCGCAGAATTTTAACAGGTGCTAATATGCCGCTCAGGCGGCCCGCGTCCGCGAGGCCGGACGCCGGTCTGTGGGCGTTCCCCAACCGCGCCGCGCAGGCACAACAAGATGAAAAGGGAATTGTCATGATTACGTTCAAGAGCAAGGCGGCACAGGATCTCGACGTGCTGAAGGATTTCGCCGTGTATGTGCTGGGTCTCGTCGGCAAGCAGCTGGGCGAGCGCGGTGTGATTACGCACGACGAACTGGACCACGCGATCGCCAAGCTGGAAGGCGCGGTCGCGCAGGCGAAGCAGGAGCGCGCCGAGCACGCTGGCCATTTCCACGAGGACGAAGCCGACCACGCGCACCACGAAGTGCCGCCGAGCCTGGCCCAGCGCGTCGCGCCGTTCCTGACGATGCTGCGCGAAGCGAAGGCCGGCCAGGCCGACGTGCACTGGGGCTTCTGAGCTTCCTTGCCTGGCGGATCGAACGGTTCGCCGGACAGCAAAAAGCCCGCGTTCGAGCGGGCTTTTTATTTTGTATGATGAAAGGGCGGCCGGGCCGCCCGTTTGCGTCGATCAGAGCTGCGGCGCGAGCGCGCGGCGCGCGTCGTCGAGCGACAGCGCCATGCGTTGCGCGTAGTCCTCGAGCTGGTCCTGCCCGATTTTGCCGACCGAGAAATAGCGGCTGTCCGGATGCGCGAGGTAGAACCCCGACACGCTCGCGGCCGGCAGCATCGCCAGCGAATCGGTCACGCTCATGCCGATCTCGTCCGCGTGCAGCACGTCGAACATGTCGCGCTTCACGAGGTGGTCGGGGCAGGCCGGGTAGCCGGGCGCCGGGCGGATGCCCGCGTACTTCTCGGCGATCAGCGCGTCGTTGTCGAGCGTCTCGCCGCTCGCATAGCCCCACAGCTCGCGCCGCACGCGCGCGTGCATCGCTTCGGCGAACGCTTCCGCGAAGCGGTCGGCGAGCGCCTTCAGCATGATCGCGCTGTAGTCGTCGTGGTCGGCTTCGAACTGCTTTTCCTTCACGTCGACGCCGAGGCCGGCCGTCACCGCGAACATCCCGATGTAGTCGGCCACGCCCGATTCCTTCGGCGCGATGAAATCGGCCAGCGAACGGTTCGGCCGCATCACGCCGTCGACCACCGGGCGTACGCTCTGCTGGCGCAGGTTGCGCCACGTGAGCAGCACTTCCGAGCGCGACTCGTCGCTGTAGATTTCGATGTCGTCGTCGTTGACCGTGTTGGCCGGCAGCAGCGCGATCACGCCGTTCGCGGTCAGCCAGCGGCCCTGGATCAGCCGCGCGAGCATCGATTTCGCATCGGAGAACACGCGCCGCGCCGATTCGCCGACGATCTCGTCGTTCAGGATCGCCGGGTACGGGCCCGCGAGATCCCAGGTCTGGAAGAACGGGCCCCAGTCGATGTAGTTCGCGAGTTCGTTCAGGTCGTAATTCTTGAACACGCGGCGGCCGATGAACTTCGGCTTCACCGGCTGGTAGCCGGCCCAGTCGATCTTCGTCTTGTTCGCGCGCGCGTCGGCGAGCGTGACCATCGGCTGCGCCTTGCGGTTCGCGTGCTGGTCGCGAATGCGTTCGTAATCGGACTTCAGCTCGTCGAGGTACTTCGCCGCGCCTTCGTCCGACAGCAGGTTCGACGCGACCGACACCGAGCGCGATGCATCGGGCACGTAGACGACCGGGCCTTCGTAGTGCGGCGCGATCTTCACGGCCGTGTGCACGCGCGACGTCGTCGCGCCGCCGATCAGCAGCGGAATCTTCTTCACGCGGAAGTAGTCGTCGCGCTGCATTTCGGACGCGACGTACGCCATTTCCTCGAGGCTCGGCGTGATGAGGCCCGACAGCCCGATGATGTCCGCGCCCTCGACCTTCGCCTTCGCGAGGATCTCGTTGCACGGGACCATCACGCCCATGTTGACGACTTCGAAGTTGTTGCACTGGAGCACGACCGACACGATGTTCTTGCCGATGTCGTGCACGTCGCCCTTCACGGTCGCGATGACGATCTTGCCCTTCGCGCGCACGTCGCCCCCCGCTTCCGCGAGCAGCCGCTTTTCTTCCTCGATGAACGGGATCAGGTGCGCGACCGCCTGCTTCATCACGCGCGCCGACTTCACGACCTGCGGCAGGAACATCTTGCCCTGGCCGAACAGGTCGCCGACGACGTTCATCCCGTCCATCAGCGGCCCTTCGATCACATTGATCGGACGGCCGCCTGCCGCGGCGATCTTCGCGCGCGCTTCTTCCGTATCGTCGACGATGAAGGTCGTGATGCCGTGCACGAGCGCGTGCGCGAGGCGCTTCTCGACCGGCTGGTTGCGCCACTCGAGGTTCTCTTCCTTCTTCGCGGCGCCGGTCTTGAACTTGTCGGCGATCTCGAGCAGGCGGTCGGTGGAATCCGCGCGGCGGTTCAGGATCACGTCTTCCACGCGCTCGCGCAGCTCCGGGTCGAGATCGGCGTACACGCCGAGCTGACCCGCGTTCACGATGCCCATGTCCATCCCCGCCTGGATCGCGTGGTACAGGAACACGGTGTGGATCGCCTCGCGCACCGGGTCGTTGCCGCGGAACGAGAACGACACGTTCGACACGCCCCCGCTCACCTTCGCGAACGGCAGGTTCTGCTTGATCCAGCGGGTCGCCTCGATGAAGTCGACCGCGTAGTTGTTGTGCTCCTCGATGCCGGTCGCGACCGCGAAGATGTTCGGGTCGAAGATGATGTCTTCCGGCGGGAAGCCGACTTCGTTCACGAGGAAGTCGTACGAGCGCTTGCAGATCTCGGTCTTGCGCTCGTACGTATCGGCCTGGCCGGTTTCGTCGAACGCCATCACGACCGCGGCCGCGCCGTAGCGGCGGATCAGGTTCGCGTGGTGGCGGAACGCGTCCTCGCCTTCCTTCAGCGAGATCGAGTTCACGATCGCCTTGCCCTGCACGCACTTGAGGCCGGCTTCGATCACGTCCCACTTCGACGAGTCGATCATGATCGGCACGCGCGCGATGTCCGGCTCCGATGCGATCAGGTTCAGGAAGCGCACCATCGCCGCCTTCGAGTCGAGCATCGCCTCGTCCATGTTGATGTCGATCACCTGCGCGCCGTTCTCGACCTGCTGGCGCGCGACGGCGAGCGCCTCGTCGAACTGGCCGTTGAGGATCATCCGTGCGAACGCCTTCGAGCCGGTGACGTTGGTGCGTTCGCCGACGTTGATGAAGAGCGTCCCGGGCGTGACGTTGAACGGCTCGAGGCCGGCAAGGCGCATCATGTGATCGGTCATGGCGGTGCGAATTCTTTTGATGATGGACGTGGGGCGGTCGGTCAGGCGTTGTCGCTGTACTGGTTCGGCCAGCGGCGCGGCTTCACGTCGGCGAGCGCCTTCGCGATCTCGGCGATGTGCTCGGGCGTCGTGCCGCAGCAGCCGCCGGCGAGGTTCACGAGCCCGGCCTGCGCGAATTCCTTCAGCAGGCCCGACGTGACGTCGGGGGTTTCGTCGAAACCGGTGTCGCTCATCGGGTTCGGCAGGCCCGCGTTCGGGTAGCACGACACGTAGGTGTCGCACAGCTTCGCGAGCTCGGCGATGTACGGGCGCATCAGCGCCGCGCCGAGCGCGCAGTTCAGGCCGAACGTGAGCGGCTTCGCGTGACGCAGCGAATTCCAGAACGCCTCGACGGTCTGGCCCGACAGGATCCGGCCCGACGCATCGGTGACGGTGCCGGAGATCATGATCGGCAGGCGCTCGCCGGTGTCCTCGAACAGCTCGTCGAGCGCGAACAGCGCGGCTTTCGCGTTCAGCGTGTCGAAGATCGTCTCGACGAGGAACAGGTCGACGCCGCCGTCGAGCAGTGCCTTCGCCTGCTGGTAGTACGACGTGCGCAACTCGTCGAACGTGACGTTGCGTGCGCCCGGATCGTTGACGTCCGGCGAGATGCTGGCCGTCTTCGGCGTCGGCCCGATCGCGCCCGCGACGAAGCGCGGCTTGGTCGGCGTCGCGTATTTCGCGGCCGATTCGCGCGCAAGCTTTGCCGATGCGACGTTCATCTCGACGACGAGGGCTTCCATCCCGTAGTCGGCCTGCGCGACGGTCGTCGCGCCGAACGTGTTGGTTTCGACGATGTCGGCGCCGGCCGCGAAGTACTGGTCGTGGATCTCGCGGATGATCTGCGGCTGCGTGAGCGACAGCAGCTCGTTGTTGCCCTTGATGTCGCGCGGGAAATCCTTGAAGCGCTCGCCGCGATACGCGGCCTCGTCGAGCTTGTAGCGCTGGATCATCGTGCCCATCGCGCCGTCGAGAATCAGGATGCGCGATTTCAGCAGCGCAGGCAGGGCGGCGCCGCGCGTGTAGGACGCGTCGAGCGGGACGGGAGCGGCGAGAGGAGTCGCAGACATGGGCGGAAGACCGGCGAAGACGGAAAACCGTCATTGTAGCCGGTGCGTCAAGCGGTCGCCGGCCCCCGCCGCGCGGCCGGCCGGCCCGCCAAATGAAAGCCCCCGCCGGCGAGCCGGACGGGGGCAGGATCGGAGTGCACGCGGCGCCGCATCGATGCGCGGCGAATGGCCCGGCCGCGTGACGCGCCGGGCCGCGGGTCGTCAGTGCAGCACGACGGGCATCATCATCAGGCTGTCGAATTGTCCGAGGAATTCGTCGACCTCGTCGAGCGACGGTTCATCCTCGATCAACTGCTTCACGTGCGCGCGGAATCGTTCGGCAAGTTCGCCGTCGATGAAGATTTCGCGCTGCGCGTTCTTGTCGACGATTTCGTATCCGCCGGCATTCATCAGGTGATGGCCGGCCTGCGGCGCAAATTCGACGACGCAGTAGTTGGGGCTGTTGTAGATCATTTGCATGGCGGCACTCCTCTTCGCAGTGGCATCTGGCCTTGTTGTCCCCTAGGTGGGGCAAGCCTCGCCGGTTTCAAGGGGCTTGCGCTGCACACCCCGTTCTCCCGTTTGCGTGGGGTGTATCGGTTAGAAGCCGATGTCTATCAAACGTTTCTCATTGTGAGCCGGTGGACTGAAATAGTTGTTAAAGAGTGTCATCGGCCATTTCCGGGGAAACTGTAATCGGTCGAAATTGCCGATTCCTGTGCGTCTATCACTGTGTGACAGTCGACGACGTCGGTGGTTGCATCGTCGCGGGCGGTGCCGACGGTGCCGGTTCCGCCGGCGACGCAGGTGATGGAGCGGGCGTCGGCGCCGCGGCGGGCGCGTTCGTTGCGCCGCCGGGCGGGGCGGCGTCGGCAGGCACGTTCGGTGCGGCGAGGCGGCCGTGCCACAGCAGCTCGATCTGCGCACCGTTCGGCTCGGTCTGCACCAGCCGCGCGGGCAGCCAGCCGAGCGACGGCGCGAGCCACATGTCGATGCGGCGCGTGTCGCCGTCGCGGCGCGGCAGGCGCATGAAGTGTCGCGCCGCGACGATGCCGGCCTGCGTCTGCACCTGCTCGTCGCCGATCACGGTGATCGGCCAGGTCTCGCCGCTATTGTTGTCGATCACGAAGAACTGCTGCGTGACGCCCGGCTTGTAGGCCGCGGGATTGCCGCGCAGCAGCCCCGACAACTGCATCAGCATGCTGAACCGGTCCTGCACGCCGTCGGGCAGCGGCGTGTTGTTCGGCGTGCGCGTGAACACCACCTGCCGGATCTCGCGGTTGAAGATCGCGATGTCTTCCGGCCGCTTGCCGCGTTTCTCGACGTAACGGTCGGGCGCGACGCCGAATGCGTCGATGCGGCCTTCGCTGCGATAGGTGAACGGGCCGACGAACGGCACCGGCATCGACACCGACAGGTCGTACGTGTGCCCGTCGGTGCGCCAGTGGATCGTGCCGATCATGTTCTGCATGCCGTTGTAGAACGTGTCGTACTGCAGGTCGCCGGACGGCGGCGCGGCGAACTTCACGCCGCTCGTGGCAGGCCCCGGTGTCGCGGCGCTGGCGCCCGCGGCCGACGCGGCTTGCGCGCCGGAGGCCTCCGGTGTGCCGCTCGCCGCGGACGCGGCGGCAGCCGGCGGTTCGCCGTGCTCGGCCGTTTGCGTGGACGTGAGCACCGGCTCGTGCGACGGCGCGGGTTTCGGCGGGGCGGCCTTCGGCGCGGCAGCCTTGGGTGCGGCCGGACGTTCGACCGGCTTCGGCTCCGGTGGCGCCGGTTGACGCTCGATCGGCTGCGGTTTCAGCAGTTCGATCTGCACGGGGATGTCGGCGGGCGGCGGCGGCGTGAACGATTCGCGGTTGCGCATCAGCCAGAACCCGGCAAGCGCGTGCAGCACCAGCACGGCGACGAGCGCGACGCCCACCCGCAGCCAGCGGCGGGGCAGGGCGTGACTCGGGCGAAGGTCGGCGGGCTGGTTCGGCATCGGAACAGGATCGGGCGCGTGGGTGACGTCGGGCGCGCGGCGCGCGCCACAGGAATCGGACCGCCGGATGCGCTGCGCGTTCGCGAAGCGTGACGTCGCGTGAACCGGATGCGTCAGGCGTCGCGTGCGTCGGGACTATAGCCGAGTTCGTAAGACAGTTTCTGCGCGCATGCGCGCAGCGCGGTGTCGATCTCGCCGCCCCACGCGATGTCGAACGAGCCTTCCTGGCCGAGCGCGATGATCGCGAGCGCGAGTTCGCCGACCGCGTCGAACACGGGCATGCAGAACGCGTGGATCGTCGGCAGCAGCATCCCCTCGACGCGCGCGGCCTGGTGCTCGCGCACGTCGGCGAGCACCGCATCGACTTCGTCGAGCGTGCGCGGGCCGCCGTGATGCGGCGAGCGGCGCGTATCGGCGAGTTCGCGCTCGAGCATCGCGGCGGTCTTGCTGCGCGGCAGGTACGCGGCGAACAGCAGGCCCGTCGCGGAGCCGAGCAGCGGCATCACGTCGCCGAGCTTCAGCGACGCCTTCGCCGGATGGCTCGATTCCATCCAGTGCACGATCGTCGGCCCCTGGTTGCCCCATACCGCGATGCCGACCGTCTGGTCGAGACGGTCGCGGAATTCGGTCAGCGCGATCCGCGCGAGCTTCACGCCGTCGACGCGCGCGAGCCGCGCGAGGCCCATCTGCAGCGCGAAGCCGCCGAGCTCGTAGCGTCCCGAGACGGGGTCCTGCGACACGACGCCGAGCCGCGAGAAGCTGACCAGGTAGCGGTGCGCCTTCGCCGGGCTCATCCCCGCGCGCTGCGCGAGATCGCGCAGCATCATCGCGCGCGGCTCGCTCGTCAGCACGTCGAGCAGGCGGAAGCCGACCTCGATCGACTGGATGCCGGAACGGACTTTTTCGCCGTGCTCGCCGGAGGCGGCGTCGTCGGTATCGGAGTCGGCGAGATCGTCGTCGGGGAGCGGGCTGGCGGGCATGGGCAACGGGTGCGCGAAAATGCGACAGGAAACGGGGCGAAAACGGCGTGCGCGATCATGGCGCGCCGCAGGGATTCACCATCGTAAAATAGATTCCCTCCATCGTCACTACAACGGCAGATCCTCCCTATGAAACTTGCTTCGCTGAAGGACGGCACGCGCGACGGCCAGCTGATCGTCGTGTCGCGCGACCTGCACACCGCGGCGATTGCCGATGCGGTCGCGCCGACGCTGCAGCGCGTCCTCGACGACTGGGCGTTCTACGCGCCGCAACTGCGCGACCTGTACGACGCGCTGAACCACGGCCGCGCGCGCAACGCGTTCGCGTTCGATCCGGCCAACTGCATGGCGCCGCTGCCGCGCGCGTTCCAGTGGGCCGACGGCTCCGCGTACGTGAACCACGTCGAGCTCGTGCGCCGCGCGCGCGGCGCCGAGATGCCGCCCGAGTTCTGGACCGATCCGCTGATGTACCAGGGCGGCAGCGACGATTTCCTGGGGCCGCGCGACGACGTCGTGTGCCCGTCCGAGGAATGGGGCATCGATTTCGAGGCGGAGGTCGCGGTGATCACCGGCGACGTGCCGATGAGCGCGTCGCCCGACGACGCACTGAAGGCCGTGCGGCTCGTCACGCTCGTGAACGACGTGTCGCTGCGCAACCTGATTCCGGCCGAACTCGCGAAGGGCTTCGGCTTCTTCCAGAGCAAGCCGGCCACCGCGTTCGCGCCGGTTGCCGTCACGCCCGACGAGCTCGGCGACGAATGGCGCGAGGGCCGCGTGCACCGCCCGATGATCGTCCACTGGAACGGCAAGAAGGTCGGCCAGCCTGACGCCGGCACCGACATGGTGTTCCACTTCGGCCAGTTGATCGCGCACGCGGCGAAGACGCGCAACCTGCGCGCCGGCTCGATCGTCGGCTCCGGTACGGTGTCGAACAAGGACGCGAAGCGCGGCTACTGCTGCATCGCCGAGAAGCGCTGCCTCGAGACGATCGAGCACGGCGCGCCGCAGACCGAGTTCATGCGCTATGGCGACACCGTGCGCATCGAGATGTTCGATGCGGCCGGCAAGTCGATCTTCGGCGCGATCGAGCAGTCGGTTTCCCCGCCCGACGGCGCGGCATAAGCGGCGCGGTACGCAACGCGCCGGCGACACCCGGCTTCGGCCCGCGCGCCGGGTTTCGCCCGATGTTTGACCGCGCGGGCTTGGCTACACTCGATTCAAGCGTTCGACCGCCTCGAGCAAGGAGCAGCAGATGGCCGATCTCGCCGCATACGGCGGTTACGAAGCACTGAAGGTGACGCGCCGCGACCATGGCGTGCTCGACATCGTGATGAGCGGCGAGGGCGCGAACCGCAGCGGCCTCGCGACCGCGAACGCGCGCATGCATCGCGAGCTCGCCGACATCTGGCGCGACGTCGATCGCGATCCCGACACGCGCGTCGCGGTGATCCGCGGCGAAGGGAAGGGCTTCTCGGCGGGCGGCGATCTCGCGCTCGTCGAGGACATGGCGAACGATTTCGACGTGCGCGCCCGCGTGTGGCGCGAGGCGCGCGACCTCGTCTACAACGTGATCAACTGCAGCAAGCCGATCGTGTCGGCGATGCATGGCCCGGCCGTCGGCGCGGGGCTCGTCGCCGGGCTGCTTGCCGACATCTCGATCGCCGCGAAGGATGCGCGCATCATCGACGGCCATACGCGGCTCGGCGTCGCGGCCGGCGACCACGCGGCGATCGTGTGGCCGCTGCTGTGCGGGATGGCGAAGGCGAAGTACTACCTGATGCTGTGCGAACCCGTGAGCGGCGAGGAGGCCGAGCGGATCGGGCTGGTCTCGCTCGCGGTCGAGCCGGCCGACCTGCTGCCGAAGGCATACGAAGTGGCCGAGCGGTTCGCGCACGGTTCGCAGTCGGCGATCCGCTGGACCAAGTACGCGCTGAACAACTGGCTGCGCACGGCCGGGCCGACCTTCGATACGTCGCTCGCGCTCGAATTCATGGGTTTTTCGGGGCCCGACGTGCAGGAAGGCATCCGCTCGCTGCGCGAACGGCGCCCGCCCGCATTTCCCGGTGACGCGCCGTTCTGACGTGCGCGCTATGATCGAACCATGCGCGGCTGCGCGGTGCACGGCGGCCGCCTCGCTCTCCCAGTCAACCAGGATGCCCGTATGACGACCGATGCCTCCGGCGCGAACCCTTTCGCCGGCTTTGCCGGGTTCCAGCCCGCCGACATGATGGACCGGATGTGGGACATGATCCGGATGTCGCCGTTCGGCGGGATGGCGCCGTTTCCGGGCGCCACGCACGGGCTGCCGCCGTCGCTGTCGAGCATGTCCGACATGATGTCGCCGCTCACGAACGTCGAGGAGCTCGACAAGCGGATCACCGATCTGCGCGCGGTCGAGCAGTGGCTGAAGCTCAATCTCGGGATGCTGCAGTCCGCGATCCAGGCGCTCGAGGTGCAGCGCGCGACGCTCGCGACGCTGCGCGCGTTCGGCGCGTTCGCGCAAAGCTCGATGTCGGCGGCCGAGGACGCGGCCGTGGCCGCCGCGCAGGCCGCTAAACCCGCGTCGGCGGGCGGGGCCGCGCCCACGGCCGATGCCGCGGCGCCCGCCGCGGATGCGCCGGAAGGCGACCCCGCGCAGCAGCCGTTCGACCCGTCCGGCTGGTGGAACCTGCTGCAGACGCAATTCAACCAGCTCGCGAGCCTGGCGATGGCGCAGCCGGGCATGCAGCCCGCTGCGCCGGACGCCGCGCCGCCGGAGACCGCCGCCGCGCCCGAACCCGCCGCGAAGTCCGCCGCGGCCGCGCCGCGCAAGCCCGCCGCGAAGCGCGCGAAGCCGTCCGGTTCGGCCGCGGCGCGCGCGGCGGCCGCTTCGTCGCCGGAAACGCGTCCGCCGAAGCGCTCGACGTGATGCGGCGCAGCTAGCAGGTCGATCATGCGACTCGCGCTCGTTCTGATGGGAGGCGGCGCGCGCGCCGCCTACCAGGTCGGCGTGCTGAAGGCGCTGGCCGAGATCGCGCGCGAGGCCGATCCGCAGCGGCATACGGTGCCGTTCTCGGTCGTGTGCGGTTCGTCGGCCGGCGCGATCAACGCGACGTCGATCGCGAGCCACGCGGACGACTTTTCCCATGGCGTGCGGCGCCTGCTCGAATTCTGGGAGCCGCTGCGCGCCGATTACGTGTATCGCACCGACTGGCTCGGCATCGCCGGCGCCGGCGCGCGCTGGCTCGCGACGATGACGTTCGGCTGGGCGGCCCGCCGCTCGCCGCGCGGGCTGCTCGACAACACGCCGCTCGCGCACCTGCTGCAGCGCGAGCTCAGCTTCCACCGGATCGAGCAGATGCTCGAGGCGCGCCTGCTGCACGCGCTCGCGGTTACCGCGCTCAGCTATTCGAGCGGCCGGCACCTCACGTTCTACCAGGCCGCCGAGCCGATCCAGGCATGGCGTCGCGCGCAGCGCACCGCGCGGCTCGTCGACCTGTCGGCGTCGCACCTGCTCGCGTCGTCGGCCATTCCGTTCGTGTTCCCCGCCGTGCCGCTCGTGCTCGACGGGCAGGTCGAGTACTTCGGCGACGGCTCGATCCGGCAGATCGCGCCGCTGTCGCCGGCGATCCACTTCGGCGCGGACCGGATCGTCGTCGTCGGCGCAGCCGATCCGCGGCCCGAGATTCCCGCCGCAAATGGCACGGGACGGGCCCGTGGCTACCCGACGCTCGCGCAGATCGGCCAGCAGGTGCTCGCGAGCGTGTTTCTCGACTCGATCGGCTCGGACATCGAACGGATCGAGCACATCAACCGGATGATCGAGCACCTGCCGCACCAGGTCGAGATCGACAGCGGCTGGCGGCACGTCGACGTGCTCGCGATTGCGCCGTCCGAGCGCATCGAGCTGATCGCCGCGAAGCACCTGAAGCAGATGCCGGCGACGATGCGCGGGCTGCTCGGCGCGATCGGCGGCAGCCAGCCGGCCGGCGCGTCGTTCGCCAGCTACCTGCTGTTCGAGGAAGCGTTCACGCGCGAGCTGATCGAGCTCGGCTACCGCGACGGCCGGGCCCAGCGGGAGACGCTGGCCGGCTGGATCGCGGGGGCGGACGGCGGCAGCGCACCGGCGGCCGGCACGCCGCCGGAAGGCGGGCTCGCGACCGGCGAAATGCGGGTCTGACACGCGCGGGCGCACTGTAAGGTTGCGTTTTCGCGACGGCTGGCCGCGACCGATCGCCGCACCGCGGTGGGCGGCGCGCGACCGGCCGGGCGTCTCGGAACCGTCATGCACGCGTGCTATCATGGCCGCCGCCGTATACACCATATCGAGCAGCCCGCCGATCCGGCATCCGCACGGGACCTTTCGGGGAACCCGCCTGGGGCAGGGGACGGGCGCGCCAACGAGCCGGCCAGCGCCGGCCCCCACTCAGGCAAGCGCGGCCGGCTCCGCACGAACGGAGCGGGTTGCGGCATGCCCAACGGCGGCCACGCGGCCGCCTGGCTGCCGGACGAGGAATCGGCGTCCGGCGGGCCGGTTTCCCGCGTAAAATTACAGTCTTGGCTGCAAAAAGCGCGCGTGGCGCGCTCGCGCGGCAACAGTCACGTTTAGAGAAGTCGCATTGCGCAGAACAGGGGTGGGACCATCATGAACACCATGCTTTATCCGGAACTTTACAGGTCGCTCGAAGCTGTCCGCTGGGACATGGAGAAGGACATTCCGTGGGACAAGTTCGACGCTTCGCTGCTCACCGACGAGCAGGCGAAGACGATCAAGATGAACGCGATCACCGAATGGTCGGCGCTGCCCGCGACGGAAATGTTCCTGCGCGACAACCAGCACGACAGCGATTTTTCCGCGTTCATGAGCGTGTGGTTCTTCGAGGAGCAGAAGCATTCGCTCGTGCTGATGGAATACCTGCGCCGCTTCAAGCCGGAGATGGTGCCGACCGAAGAGGAACTGCACGCGGTGCGCTTCCAGTTCGATCCCGCGCCGCCGCTCGAGACGCTGATGCTGCACTTCTGCGGCGAAATCCGCCTGAACCACTGGTACCGCTGCGCGGCCGACTGGCACACCGAGCCCGTCATCAAGCAGATCTACGAAACGATTTCGCGCGACGAAGCGCGTCATGGCGGCGCGTACCTGCGCTACATGAAGAAAGCGCTGAACAACTGCGGCGACGTCGCCCGTGCCGCATTCGCGAAGATCGGCGTGCTGATGGCGTCGGCGCGTCGCACCGAGAAGCCGCTGCACCCGACCAACCTGCACGTGAACCAGGCGCTGTTCCCGCGCGACACCGTGCAGTCGCGCCTGCCGGATCCGGAATGGCTCGAGCGCTGGCTCGACGAGCAGATCCGTTTCGACGGCGAGTGGGAGAAGAAGGTCGTCGAGCGGATCCTGCACAACCTGTCGATCCTGTTCGAGCGCACGTTCGCGACCGCGCAGGAACTGAACCGCTACCGCAAGGAGGTCACCGGCCGCCTGCAGGCCGAAAGCGGTCCGTCGTCGGCCGCGCAGCCGGCCTGAGGTCGGCAGGCGCCGCCGCCGGCGCGATTCGCCCCGATTCGCCCCGATTCGCGCGCGGCTCGCGGCACCGTGTCGAATGCGTTGCATGAAGCCCGCCCGGCCGGTCCGGCGGGCTTTTTATCGGGTGCCGCCGTCGCGCGCACCGTCGTTCATTCCGTCCGATCTCCATCATGTCCGCCACCTTCGAACGCAAGCTGATCACCCGTGATGCCCTCGTCGCGCTGCGCGCGTCGCTGCCGTCGCCCGTCGTGTTCACCAACGGCGTGTTCGACATCCTGCATCGCGGTCACGTCACGTATCTCGCCGATGCGAAAGCGCTCGGCGCTTGCCTGATCGTCGGCGTGAACAGCGATGCGTCGGTGCGCATGCTCGGCAAGGGCGACGACCGGCCGATCAACCGCGAAGAGGATCGCGCGGCATTGCTGGCGGCGCTGGAAAGCGTCGACTGGGTCGTGACGTTCGCGGAAAAGACGCCCGTGTCGCTGATCGAGGCCGTCCGTCCGGACATCCTCGTGAAGGGCGGCGATTACGACATGGACGCGCTGCCGGAATCCGCGCTCGTGCGCGGCTGGGGCGGCCGGGCGCTGGCAATTCCGTTCGAGCACGACCGCTCGACCACTGCGTTGTTGAAGAAGGTGCGCGCGCAACAGTCCTGAGCGGGGCGCGGCGCCGTCACGGGGCCGATGCCGAGAGCGGTGCGGTCGTGACGGCCGGCGCGGCGATCGGGCCGCCGACGATGGGCTGGTCGGTCGCCCGCACGAGCGGTGTCACGCGCAATGCGTCGGGCTGCACCTGCCGAGACAGCACGCCGGGTTCGCGCGGGCCGGCCGCCGGCAGCGGCCCGAACACGCCGCGCGCCACCACGAACGCGAGCATGTTGGCGAGAAAGAGAACAGCGATCAGCCAGCGCAGCATCGTCGAAACTCCTTGTCGTCATCGACGTGGTTCACGTCGTTCAGTCGAGCCGGCCGCATGGCCGGCTTTTTTCATGGCTTCCGTCGACCGTTCGTGCGGGCCGCTGGCGCGGCATCGCGCGTATTCGTCGGCGTGACGCGGGCCCGTCTGGACCCGCTTCGCCCTGCTTCGCCACGCGCCGGCGCGATGCCGGCGCCTGTGCATCAATCCTGCGCCGTTGCCGGGCCGGCCGCGTCCGTTGCGATCAGCGCGAGCCCGGACAGGATCAGCGCGTCATGCCGCGTATGCGGGACCGTCAGCGCACGTGCGATGTCGTCCGCCGCACCGCCAGCCAGCACGAGCCGCACCGGCGCCTGCCACGCGGCGACGAGATCGCGCCACGCGCGTTCGATCAGCCCGGCCTGCGCGTACAGGCAGCCGGCCGACAGCGAGCGCGGCGTATCGACCTGGAACGGTTCGGCCTGCGCGCCCGCGAGCAGGTCGCTGGCGATATCGGTGGTCAGCGTCGGCAACTGTGCGGTGTACGTGCCGAGCGCGCGCATCATCAGCGCCCAGCCCGGCGCGATCAGCCCGCCCGTGAAGCGACCGTCCGCGCGCAGTGCCTCGAGCGTCGTCGCGGTGCCGAACGTCGCGATCAGCAGATGCTCGCCCGGAAACGCCGCGTGCGCGCCGATCAGGCCGGCCCACCGGTCGCTGCCGAGCTGTTCGGGCGTCGTATAGCCGTTCGTCACGCCGCATTGCGCGGGGCGCGAGCGGATCGTCGTGCGCGGCAAGCCCGGCCAGCGCGCGTCGAGCAGCGCGTCGATCCGTGCGGCCACGTCGGCGCCCGCGACGTTCGAGATCCACGCGCCGCGCGGCCGCGGCAGCATCGACCAGTCGGGATCGGCGCCGCCGTCGCGCGTGTGGCCGAACGCGCCCGTGTCGACGAGCGTGCGCCGCGCGTCGGCGAGCGCCCACTTGATCCGGCTGTTGCCGGCGTCGATCAGCAGATGCGGTTCGCTCATTGCGCTTCGCGCAGCGACACGTCGCCGGCTGCGATCGTTTGTACGCCGCTCGGCGTGTCGAGCAGCAACTGGCCGGTCGCGTCGATGCCCGTCGCGATGCCGCGCGCGCGCTCGACGCCCTGTTCGAGCAGCACGACTTCGCGGCCCGCGTACGCGTGCAGCGCGTGCCAGCGCGGCAGGAACGGCGCGAGGCCGTCGGTGCCGAACTGCGCGAGCGCGGGCGTGAGCGCGTTCAGCGACGCGGCGAGCGTATCGGTGAGGTTCGCCGACGCGCACGCGATCGACAGCGCGGCGGGCGGCAGCCCGCTTGCAAGCGCGGCTTCGCGCGCGCGCAGCGCGTCGACCTGCGCGGCGACGGCTTCCGCGCCGCGCACGTTGATGCCGAAGCCGATCACGACGGCGGTGGCGTCGGCGGTGGTCCAGACGGTTTCGATCAGGATCCCGGCGAGCTTGCCGACGATGCGCGGCGCGCCGTCGTCGTCGGCCGTCAGCAGCAGGTCGTTCGGCCATTTGAGCGCGACGCGCATGCGGGCGTCGAGCGGCAGCGTGGCCAGCCCTTCGGCGAGCGCGACGCCGATCGCGATGCTGAGGCCGCCGAGCGCATCGACGGCGCGCGGCACGATGCAGCCGACCGAGCACAGCAGCGCATTGCCGGGCTGCGCGAACCACGGGCGGCCCTGCCGGCCGCGGCCGGCCGTCTGCTCGAACGCGACGCGCACGAGCGGCGCGGGCAATGCGCTCGCGCTGCGCGGCAGCGCCTTGAGCCGAGTCGCGACGTCGGCGTTGGTCGAGCCGGTGGCGGCGACGATGTCGAGCGGCCACGCGCGCGGCGCGGCATCGAGGTGCGCCTCGAGCCGGGTGCGCGCGATGTGCGCGTCGCCGGATTCGGGCGTGTCGGAGGAGGTGGGGGCGTTCATGGCGCCTATTGTAGCGACAGGGGGCGGGCGCGCGCGCCGGACGGCGCACGCAATCTGCAGGGTGGCGGGCGCCGTCGCGCGGCTTGGTGCTTTTCCATCCGCTTCAGCGCCTCGATGTCTTCTTCGGTTGTCATTTCGCAGGCCGGCAGCGTCTTGCCCTTCAGCGCCGGGCCCTGCCGGGCCGACACGAGGATCCGCGCGCCGCCCGGGCCGCGGACGGTCAGCCGGCGCGAATAGCCGACGGACGATGCCCCTGGCAGGTGGCCTTTCTCGAGCGTGAGCTGATAGCGCTCGGCGAGCCGGTCGGCGACTTCGCCGTCGAGGCGCCCCGCAACCGGTTCCGTTTCCGTTTCCGGACGACCGCTACGCAGCGCGTGGATGGCGCATGCGAAGCAACCACCGTTCGGCCGGGTCACGCCCGCGCGCGTCCCGGCCGAACGGCCGTCACGGCGCGACCACCGGGTGCTTCAGCGCATGCGCGGTCTCGATCCACTGCGCGTGGAACTCGTCCGCGTCGGGCCGAAGCCCGAGTTCGCCGTTGCGATAGGCCATCGCGAGCGTCTGCACGGCTTCCGGCAGTTCATGCTCGGCAGCCCGGCGATACAGCGCGAGCGCGCGCGCTTCGTCGCGCGGCACGCCGCTGCCGTCGCGGTACGCGTTCGCGAGCATGAAGTCGGCGGCCGGGATGTCCGCGCGCGACGCGATGTCGAACCAGTGCGCGGCCTGCACCGGGTCGGCGGCGATGCCGTAGCCGCTGCGGTAGATCAGCCCGAGGTAATACGCGGCGGCCGGATCGCCGTTCGAAGCCGCTGCGCCGAGCAACGCGCGGGCGCGCGCATAGTCTTTCGGGAGATCGCCGCTGCCGAGCAGCAACGCCTTGCCGAGCGCGAGCTGCGCGCGCCGCGCAGCCGGCCCATCGGCCTTGTCGTCGGCCGCCGCGGCCGTTTCCAGCCAGCCGCGCCCCTCGTCGCGCAGCCCCGGCTCATGCGCATCGACGAGCGCGATGCCGAGCGCCGCCTGCGCTGCGCCCGAGCCGCGGCGCGCGAGCGTGCGCAACCGGGCCAGCGCATGCGGCTCGGTCGCCTGCGTGACCATCGCCTGCCATTCGTCGAGCTGCGCGGCGCTCGGCGCGGGGCCGGCGCCGCGCAGGCCGGTCGCCGCGACGACGGCCGCGACGGTCACGGCCGCCGCCGCGAGCAGCGCGGCCGGCGGGAGTTTCGCGCGCAGCACGCGCCGCGCGGTGGCAGCGAAGCCGGTTTCGGCGGGCCGCATCGTCCGGATCGGTTGCATCACGTGTCTCATTGGGTGAGGTCGATCTCGTAGGTCGCGAGGTTCTTGCCCGAGCCGTCGTCGGCCGCGACCTGCGTGATGCCGGTCAGGCCGGCCGCCGCGGCGTCGCCGAGGCGGTTCGGCGCGGACGCGAACCGCACGTGCGCGACCGAGCTCGCGAGCTTCGTGAAGCGCCAGCTGCGCTGCGCGCCGTCGGCCGCACGCGTGATCGCGCCGCGCTTCTTGATGAACGCGATCAGCACGTCGCGGTTCGCGTCGGGCGACGCGAAGATCGTCTTGCTGCCGTCGAGGCCCGGGAAATTGCCGCCGCCGCTCGCGCGGTAATTGTTGGTCGCGACGATGAACTGCGCGTTCGCGTCGATCGGCGCACCCTTGTACGTCAGGTTCCGGATGCGGCTGCCGACCGGCTGCGTGACGTCGATTTCATAGGCGAGATCGGCCGACGTGAACATGTCGAAGTTGTAGCCGGGGAAGGTGCTGACGAGCGGCTGCACGGTCGCCTGGGTCGGATCGATCGTGTTGAAGCGCTTCGCGGCCGTCTCGAGCCAGTTCTTCACGTCGGCGCCGCTCACCTTCACCGCGTACACGGTGTTCGGATACAGGTACAGGTCGGCCGCGTTGTTGATCGCGAGCGCGCCCGGCGCGACGTCGGTGTAGTCGGTGCCGCCGCCGAAGCCGCTCTTGAACGGCGCGCTGACCGACAGCACCGGCAGCGACGCGTACTGCGGCAGGTTCGCCTGCACGTAGGTCTTCACGTAGTCGGCCTGCGCCTCGTTGACGATCTGGATCGCGCCCGGATCGCCGACGTCCGCGAAGTACGAGTTCATCCGGTAGTCGGTCGAGCCGATCGGCGTCTTCACGTAGTCGATCGTCGCCTGGTGCTCGGCCGCGATCGCGGCGGAGACCGACGGGTCGGCCGCGACGTAGCTCTTGTCGGCGTTCTGGATCGGCCGCGCCTCGACGGTCGTCTGCGACTTGTCGACGGCCCACGTCTTGCCGTCGAATTTCAGGCCGAGCTTGATCACGCCGAGGTGCTTGCCCCAGTAGTTGGCCATCACGGTCGGCACGCCGTTGACGGTGCCCTTGACCTTGTCGACGCCCGGGAGGTTGAACTGCGCCACGGTGCTGTTCGCGTCCGGGAACACCTGGTGCGAGTGGCCGATCAGCATCGCGTCGATGCCGGACACCTTCGACAGCCACCAGCTGCCGTTTTCCATCGTCGGCGAGTACGCGGAATTGTCGAGGCCGCCGTGCGAGATCGCGACGACGAGATCGGCGCCCTTCGCGCGCATCTCCGGAATGTACTTCTCGGCCGCTTCCTTCAGCCCGGTCGTGTAGACCTTGCCGTCGAGCCAGCGCTTGTCCCAGTTCATGATCGCGGGCGGCGTGAAGCCGATGATGCCGATTTTCACGGGCGCGCTGACCGTCTTGCCGTCCGGCGTCGTGGCTGTCACCGTGCGCGTCAGGATCGTGTACGGCGTGAACAGCGGCGCATGGGTCTTCGCGCTGATCACGTTCGCGAGCACCTGCGGGAAGTTCGGGCCCGCGCACTTCTTCTGCTGGGCCGGCGCGGGCAGGCCGTCGACCTCGAACGTGTTGCCGGTCACCTGTGACAGGTACGGCAGCCCGTAGTTGAACTCGTGGTTGCCGATCCCGCCGCCGTCGAATTTCGCGGCGTTCATCACCTTGTAGATCGCGAGCGTCTGGTCGCAGCCGAGCGGCTTCACGAGCGCCTGGTAGTCCGACAGCGCGGTGCCCTGGATCGTGTCGCCGTTGTCGAGCAGCAGCGTGTTCGGGTACTGCTTGCGCGCCTGCGCGATCAGCGTCGACACGCGTTCGAAGCCGAGCGAATTGTCGGCGGCGAGCTTGAAATAGTCGTACGACAGCACGTTGGTGTGCAGGTCGGTCGTCTCGAGCAGCGCGAGCGTGGCCGTCGTGCCGACGGGCGCCTGGGCCTCGGACTGCGACGGCGGCGTGGCGGTGACGTCGTCGCCGCCGCAGCCGGCGAGGACGAAGGCGAGGCTGGCGAGCGCGGCGGCGGCCGGCAGGTGGCGGCGGGAAAGCGGGGGGAGACGCATCGGTTGTCCTGTTCGGTGTTCTGTTTTATGAAACGCGAGGTACGCACGAATGGCGGCGCGGGGCGCCGACGGCCTGAGGTGCGGCGCGTGAGAGTATCGAAAGGAAACGTGACGGAACAATGAAAGGTCGCGACGCCGGCCGCTGGCCGAGGCCCGCGGCGGCTTCGGGCCGGTCCCGGCCGGCCCACCCGGCCCGGTGCCGCGGCTGCGCGCCCGAGCTCGCCGTCCGCACCGTAATCCTCACGTCGCGGCGCCGGACGGTTCGCTACAATGGCCGCTGTCATCCTTTTGCAAACAACCCGCCCTTGGACTTCGAGACTCCTCCCGGCCTGTCGGTCGACGCCGGCGGCCAGGGCCAGACGGTGCGCCTGACCGGCCAGTGGACCGCGCTGTCGCTCGCGCGCAACCGCGGCGCCGTGGCGCGCCGCATCGCGACGATCGCCGCCGGGCGCGTGAGCGAGTGGGATCTGTCCGGCATCGAGCGGCTCGACCACGTCGGCGGCCAGGCGCTGTGGCGCGTGTGGGGCCGCAAGCTGCCGGCCGGCGTCGCGCTGAGCGCCACGCAGCGCACGATCTTCGAGCGCATCGAACGGCTCGACAGCCAGCGCGAGGCGCCCGAGCGCATCGTGCGGTTCGATCCCGTCACGCGGCTCGGCCAGGCGATCTTCGCGTTCGGCGAACACCTGCAGGGCGGCATCGCGATGTTCGGCCTCGTGATCCTCGATGCGCTGTCGGTGTTGCGCCGCCCGCGGACGATGCCGTGGAAGGAAACCTCGGCGAACATCTACAGCGCCGGCGCGCAGGCGCTGCCGATCACCGCGCTCGTCGCGTTCCTGATCGGCATCGTGCTCAGCTACCTGTCCGCGCAGCAGTTGCAGATGTTCGGCGCGAACCGCTATATCGTGAACATCCTCGGGCTGTCGGTGATCCGCGAGCTCGGCCCCGTGCTGTCGGCGATCCTGGTCGCGGGCCGCTCGGGCTCGGCGATTACCGCGCAGATCGGCGTGATGCGCGTGACCGAGGAGCTCGACGCGATGCGCGTGATGGGCATCCCGCACGGGCTGCGGCTGATCCTGCCGCGCGTGCTCGCGCTCGGCGTCGCGATGCCGCTGCTCGTGATGTGGACCAACATCATCGCGCTGACGGGCGGCGCGCTCGCCGCGAAGCTGGTGCTCGGCATCGACATCAACTATTTCGTGCGCTCGCTGCCGGGCGTCGTGCCGATCGCGAACCTGTACATCGGCGTCGGCAAGGGCGTCGTGTTCGGCATGCTGATCGCGCTGGTCGCGTGCCATTTCGGCTTCCGGATCAAGGCGAACTCGCAGAGCCTCGGCGAAGGCACGACCACGTCGGTCGTGTCGTCGATCACGGTCGTGATCCTCGCCGACGCGGTGTTCGCGATCCTGTTCCAGAACGTGGGGCTCGGATGAGCGCATCGAACGAAACGACCGCGCATGCCGCGGCGATCGGCGCCGGGTCGCTCGGCGCCCGGCCGGACGCGGCCGCCGATGCCGGCGACCTCGTGATCGAGGTGCGCAACCTGACCAAGCGCTACGGGCGCAACATCGTTCACCAGAAGCTCGACTTCGACGTGCGGCGCGGCGAGATCGTGTCGATCGTCGGCGGGTCGGGCTCCGGGAAGACGACGCTCGTGCGCCAGATCCTCGGCCTCGAACGGCCGACGTCGGGCACGATCAAGGTGTTCGGGGAGGATACGGCGACGATCGACGACGCGAGCGCGCGGATGATGCGCACGCGTTCGGGAATGCTGTTCCAGCAGGGCGCGCTGTTCTCGTCGATGACGGTGTTCGACAACGTCGCGCAGCCGCTGCGCGAGCTCGGCCGCGTGCCGCCGGACCTGCTGCACGACATCGTGATGCTGAAACTCGAGATGGTCGGGCTGCCGTGCAAGCACGCGTCGAAGATGCCGGCCGCGCTGTCGGGCGGGATGGTGAAGCGGGTTGGCATCGCGCGCGCGATCGCGCTCGAGCCCGAGCTGCTGTTCCTCGACGAGCCGACGGCCGGCCTCGATCCGCAGGCGTCCGACGAATTCGTCGAGCTGATCGCGACGCTGCACCGCACGCTCGGTCTGACCGTCGTGATGGTGACGCACGACCTCGACACGATGGTCGCGCTGTCGACGCGCGTCGCGGTGCTGGCCGACCGCAAGGTGCTGGTCGCGGCGCCTGTCGAGGAGGCCGCGAACGTCGACCATCCGTTCATCCACGAATATTTCCTGGGGCTGCGCGGGCGCCGCGCATTGCAGGCGCTGCCGCCCGAGCGGCGCGCGAAGCTGCCGAAGGCGGCCCTCGAACCGGCGCTGTCGAGCGTCGAGCTGTAGAAGCAAGGAACCCGCGAATGGAAAACAAATCACATGCGTTCTGGGCCGGCCTGTTCACGATCGCGCTGACGCTCGCGATCGCGGGCACCGTGTTCTGGTTCAACGTCGACCGCACCGTGCGCGTGCCGTACGACCTGCTCGCGCGCACCAACGTGACCGGGCTGTTCCCGGACGCGGCCGTGCGCTTTCGCGGCCTCGACGTCGGCAAGGTGCAGTCGATCGGCTTCGATCGCACGCATCCGGGCCAGATCCGGATCCGCATTCTCGTCGATCACGACGCGCCGATCACGCAGTCGACCTACGGCAGCCTCGGCTTCCAGGGCGTGACCGGCATCGCGTTCGTGCAGCTCGAGGATACGGGGCGCGATCTGTCGCCGCTGCCGTCGTCGCCGAAGGCGATCGCGCAGATCCCGATGCGGCCGAGCCTGTTCGACCAGATCCAGGAGCGCGGCGACGTGCTGCTGCGGCAACTCGAACTGGCCGCGAAGAGCGCGAACGCGCTGATGTCGCCCGAGATGCGCGAGCAGTTGCGCGCGACCGCCGAAAGCCTGCAGCACGCGGCCGACGGCGCCGCGACGCTGACGAAGCAGCTCGGCCCGGCCGTCACCGCGCTGCCGGAAACGATGCACGAGGTGAACCGCGCGATGGCGTCGGCGAACACGCTGCTGCAGCCGAACGGGCCGCTCGTGTCGAACCTGAACAAGGCCGGCACGGCCGCCGAGCAGGTCGGCGTCGCGCTGAACGGCCTCAACGCGCGCGTGCAGTACGACACGCTGCCGCGCTTCAACGCGCTGGCCGATAGCGTCGGCGATGCATCCCGGCAATTGAAGGACGTTGCCGGTGAACTCGGCCGGAATCCGCGCAGTCTGTTGTTCGGCTCGCCCGGCGCGGCGCCGGGGCCGGGCGAAGCGGGCTTCGTCTGGCCGGGTGCGACGGCCGCGCACTGACGCTGACGCCCATCGAAACCGGAAACCTCATGCAGGAATACGCCATGCCACGAATTCTTGACCGCGCGCTGCGCCCGGCCGCGGCCGCACTTGCCGTACTGACGCTCGCACTGGCGGCCGGCTGCGCCGGCAACGACGCGGTGTTGTCGAACATCCGCTACGACCTCGGGCCCGCGTCGTCGGTGGCGACCACCGGGTCGGGCCCCGCGCTGAAGGTGCTCGACGTCGCCGCGCCGGATGCGCTCGACTCGGACAAGTTCGCGTACCGGCTCGCGTACGCCGATGCGCAGCACGTGGCCGTCTATCGCGACAGCCGCTGGACCGCGCCGCCCGCGCAACTGCTCACGCAGCGGCTGCGCGGCGCGCTGTCGTCGCGCGGGACGGTGCTCGAAGGCGCCGACGGCGTGCGCGCGCCGACGCTCAAGGTCGACCTGAGCGAATTCGAGCAGGTCTTCGACGGCCAGTCGCAAAGCCACGGCGCGGTGACCGCGCGCGCGACGCTGATGCAGGACGGCAAGGTGCTTGGCCAGCGCACGTTCGTCGCGCGCGCGCCGTCGAGCACGCCCGACGCGGCCGGCGGCGCGCGTGCGCTCGCGGCGGCCAGCGACGAACTCGTGTCGCAGATCGCCGCGTGGGTCGGCGTGCAGGCGTACGCGGGCACGCCGTGACGGCCGACGTGCATCCGCGATTGCATCCGCGATTGCATCCGCGATGAACGTGCCGGGCACGCATCGCGCGTCACCGCTCGCGCGGCAGGCGTTTGCCGCTTACGCGGCGCTGATCGTCTATGCGTCGCTGTATCCGTTCGAAGGCTGGCTGTCGCTCGGCATCGGTCCGTTCGATTACCTGTTCGCGCCGATGCAGCGCTACGTGACCGCGTTCGACGTGGCCACGAACGTGCTCGGCTACCTGCCGTTCGGCGCGCTCGGCGTGCTGGCGCTGCACCCGCGCTGGCGGGGCGTGGCCGCGACGCTGATCGCCGGCGGGCTCGGTGTGCTGCTGTCGGGCACGATGGAAGCGCTGCAGACCTACCTGCCGACGCGTGTCGCGTCGAATCTCGACCTCGGCGCCAACGCGCTCGGCGCGCTACTGGGCGCGGCGCTTGCCGCGCCGGCCACCGGCGCGCTGCTCGACCGCGGCGCGCTGCGCCGGCTGCGCTTCGCGTGGCTGGAGGCCGACGGTTCGACGCCGCTGCTGCTGGCCGCGCTGTGGCCGTTCGCGATCGTGTTTCCGTCGCCGTTCCTGTTCGGTATCGGCGACTGGCCGGCCGCGCTGTGGGAGCGCGCCGACGCGTCGATGCAGGACGCGTTGCTCGCGTGGCTGCCGGCCGCGTGGCGCGTCAGCGAATGGCCCGAGCGGGTCGACGGCTGGCTGTCCGATTCCGCGTGGGAGGCCGTGCTGGGCGGGCTGATGCTGTTCGCCGCGTTGACGATCGCGTCGCTCGCGATGCGCCCGCGCGCGCCGCGCATCCGGCTGTTGATCGCGCTGGTGGTCGCCACGCTGGTGCTGAAGGCGGCCGCGACGTACATGCAGTCGACCACCGGCCTCGTCGTCGTATGGGCGACGCCCGGCGCGAGGCTCGGCATCGAGCTCGGTTTCGCGGCGGCGCTCGTCGCGTTGCGCGTGCCGGCGACGTGGCGCGCGATGCTCGCGGCGCTCGCGCTGCTGGCCGGCGTCGCGCTCGTGAACCTGCTGCCGGTCAACCCGTTCTTCGACTTCACGCTGTCGGGCTGGCGGCAGGGCCGCTACGTGCACTTCAACAGCATCGCGCGCTGGCTCGCGTGGATCTGGCCCTACGCGGCGCTGATCTGGCTCGGCCAGCGCGTCGAGCACGCGTGGCTGCCGGCCGCGCTGCGCCGCTGACGCGGCAGCCAGGGCCGTGCGGCGGCGGCCGTGCCGCGGGCAGCCGCGTGCGCCGCTCGCTATAATCGTCCGCATCCTCCGTTGCCGCCCCGCGCAACGGCAATTCATCGCCCCTCTTTCCGCACGGCCTCGCGCCGGGCCGCTCGTCACCATCATGGATTCCTACTACCAGCACCACGTCTTCTTCTGCCTGAACCAGCGCGAACCGGGCGCCGAGCGCCCGAGCTGCGCGCAATGCAATGCGCAGACCATGCAGGAATACGCGAAAAAGCGCGTGAAGGAACTCGGTCTCGCGGGGCCCGGCAAGGTGCGCATCAACAAGGCCGGCTGCCTCGATCGCTGCGAGGAAGGGCCGGTGATGGTCGTGTATCCGGAAGGCACGTGGTACACGTACGTCGACCAGGCCGACATCGACGAGATCGTCGAGTCGCACCTGCGCGACGGCAAGGTCGTCGACCGCCTGAAGATCTGAGCGGGCCGGCCGAATGAACGTTCATACGCAGAAATCGCTGATCGCGGGCCCGATCGGCCAGATCGAAATCGCGGTCGACCTGCCCGACGCCGTGCGCGAAGGCGGCGCCGCGCCGCGCGGCATCGCGCTCGTCGCGCATCCGCACCCGCTGTTCGGCGGCACGATGGACAACAAGGTCGCGCAGACGCTCGCGCGCACGCTCGTGCAACTGAACTACGTCGTCTACCGGTCGAACTTCCGTGGCGTCGGCGCGACCGAAGGCGTGCACGACAATGGCACGGGCGAGGCGGACGACCTGCTCGCGGTGCTCGCGCACATGCGCGCGCAGCCCGCGTATGCGGACCTGCCGCTCGTGCTCGCGGGCTTCTCGTTCGGCACCTTCGTGCTGTCGCACGTCGCGAAGCGCCTGCGCGACGCGGGCGAAGCGATCGAGCGGATGGTGTTCGTCGGCACGGCCGCGAGCCGCTGGCAGGTGGCCGACGTGCCCGAGAACACGCTCGTGATCCACGGCGAAACCGACGATACGGTGCCGATCGCGTCGGTGTACGACTGGGCGCGGCCGCAGGAGCTGCCGGTCGTCGTGATCCCCGGCGCCGAGCATTTCCTCCATCGCAAGCTGCACGTGCTGAAGCGCATCATCGTCGACGCGTGGCGCTAGTCCGCATGCGGCCGCCGGCGTAAGCGCCGGCGGCCGTGTCGCGCACCGGCGCCGGCCGGACGATGCGCGACCCTTCCCGAAGCTTCATGCGACATCGCGCCGCCCCACGCGGCGCGCCGCGTGCCGCACGGCGGCGCAACCCGGCTTGCACGCCGCCTGCGCACACCTTTCGCGCGGCTTCGAGCACGCGTGCTCGCCGCATTCCCGTGCCATGCTCCCGCAACGGGGTTGCGGACGTCCGCTGCCCGGTTCGCGAAAACGCCGTTCGCGGCCACGTATAATGGCCGCATTTCGCGTTGCCCGCGGCCCGGCTGGGCCCCTGCGGCGCTCGTTTCGCCGCCTGTCCGCCCGCTCGCGACGGCCGCGAACCGAACGCGCCCGCACGAGTCCAACCGGCGCGTTTCGCGTCGCCCGACGGTGTCGGGCGAATGCCCGACACGCCCGCCGCCTTGCCGTTCAACCCTGCGCGTTTCGCACCGCACTTTCTGCCATCAGCCTGAATCGATCATGCGTCTGTCTTCCCAAGGCCTCAAGTCCCTCGCTTCCTCCATCGCCTTCAGCACCGCCGCGCGCAACGTCGCGCTCGGCGTGATGCTGCCCGTCGCGCTCGCATCGACGATCGTCGTCGCCGAGGCGAAGCCGGCCGCCAAGGCCAAGGCCGCGCATGCGGCGCCGGCCGCCGAGCAGTTCACCGGCGCGCCCGCGACCTACATGCCGGGCGCGGTGCCGCCGCCGGGCGTGAACGCGCGCTCGTGGGTGCTCGTCGACGCGACGAGCAACACGGTGCTCGCATCGGGCAATGCGGACGAACGCGTCGAGCCGGCGTCGCTGACGAAGCTGATGACGGCCTACCTCGTGTTCGAGGCGCTCGACAAGAAGAAGATCTCGATGGAGCAGATCGTCACGCCGAGCGAAGCCGTGCGCCGCGTCGGCCGCGACGAGTCGCGCATGTTCATCGAGGCGAACAAGCCGGTGTCCGTGCACGACCTCGTGTACGGGATGATCATCCAGTCGGGCAACGACGCCGCGATCGCGCTGGCCGAACTGGTCGGCGGCAGCGAAGGGCAGTTCGTCACGCTGATGAACGACGAGGCGGCGCGCCTCGGCATGAAGGGCACGCACTTCGCCGACGTGAACGGCATGCCCGACCCGAACCACTACACGACGGCCGGCGATCTCGCGAAGCTGTCGGCCCACCTGATCCGCGATTTTCCGCAGTACTACGGCATCTTCTCGGAGAAGGAATTCAAGTACAACAACATCCGCCAGGGCAACCGCAACCGTCTGTTGTGGCTCGACCCGACGGTCGACGGCCTGAAGACGGGCCACACGCAGGCGGCCGGCTACTGCCTGATCGCGTCGGCGAAGCGCGCGATCCCGGGCGTCGACGGCCAGCGCCGCCTCGTGTCGGTGATGATGGGCGAGCAGAAGGAAAGCGACCGTACGCAGGACAGCATGAAGATGCTGAACTACGGCTACAGCGCGTTCGATTCGGTGCGCCTGTTCAAGGGCGGCCAGGCGATCTCGACGCCGCGCGTCTACAAGGGCAAGGACAACACCGTGCAGGTCGGCGTGAAGGGCGACCAGTGGGCGACCGTGCCGCGCGGCCTCGGCGACAAGGTCAAGACCGAGGTCGACGTCAACGCGCCGCTGATCGCGCCGCTCGCGCAAGGCCAGCAGGTCGGCACCGTGAAGATCGTCGCCGACGGCAAGACGCTGTCCGAATTCCCGGTCGTCGCGCTGCAGGCGGTGCCGGAAGCGGGTATCTTCGGACGTATCTGGGACTCGATCCTGCTGATGTTCAGCAAGAAGAAGTAAGCACGACGGGCCTTTGTTTTCACGACTTCATCCCCATCTGTCAAAGCTATGAGCCAAGCCGAATTCGAACCGATCGTCTACCTCAGCGTCTCGGCGCAGGAGGAACTGGTGCCGCTGTCCGAAGCCCGTGTGCCGGTGCTCGACCGCGGGTTCATCTTCGGCGACGGCGTGTATGAAGTCGTCCCCGTGTATGCGCACGACGGCGCGCACGTGCCGTTCCGGATCGAACAGCATCTCGACCGGCTCGCGCGCAGCCTGAAGAAGATCGGCATCGACGACCCGCACGATGCGGCCGGCTGGCGCGCGCTGATCGAGCGGGTCGTCGCGGCGAACGCGGAAGGCCTCGCCGACGGCAACGCGCTCGTCTACCTGCAGGTGACGCGCGGCGTCGCGAAGCGCGGTCACGCGTTCCCGGCGAACGCGGTGCCGACGGTGTTCGCGATGACGACCCCGCTGCGCCTGCCGTCCGAAGCGGAGCGCGCGAAGGGCGTGCGCTGCGTGACGGCCGAGGATCGCCGCTGGCTGCATTGCGACATCAAGTCGATCTCGCTGCTCGGCAACGTGTTGATGGCGCAGCATGCGGCCGAACGCGACGCGTTCGAGACGATCCAGCTGCGCGACGACAACGTGACCGAAGGCTCGTCGTCGAACGTGTGGATCGTGAAGAACGGCGAACTGTTCGCGCCGCCGCGCAGCAACAAGATCCTCGAAGGGATCCGCTACGCGCTGGTCGAGCAGCTGGCCGAAGAATGCGGGATCCGGTTCGTCGCGCGCGAGATCAGCGAGGTCGAGCTGCGTACGGCCGACGAGATCATGCTGACGTCGGCCACCAAGGAAATCCTGCCCGTTACGTCGCTCGACGATCTGCCCGTGCAGGGCGGCAAGCCGGGCCCTGTGTTCGCGGCGCTCTACGACGCGTACCAGCGTGCGAAGGCACGCGAGTTTGAACAGTTTGACCTAACCCGGAGAAAATGATGAGCGAACCGACCAAAACCGTCGAGGTGACCGGCGCGATCGAGACCCGGAAGGAGTCGCTGCTGGAGTTTCCGTGCGATTTCCCGATCAAGATCATGGGCAAGGCGCACCCCGAATTCAAGGACACGATCTTCAAGGTCGTCGCCGTTCACGACAACGAGATCGACGTCGAGAAGATCGAGGAACGTGCGTCGAGCGGCGGCAATTACACGGGCCTCACGATCACCGTGCGCGCGACGAGCCAGGAACAGCTCGACAACATCTATCGCGCACTGACCGGCCATCCGATGGTCAAGGTCGTCCTTTAACGCCCGTTCCGGCGTCCGGGGTCAGCGCAAACGGCCGCTGATCCCTTTCCATCCTCCTTCCCGCGCGCACTCGGCGGGGCATTTCCCCGCCGCGCGCCGCGCGTCCAGCTCGTCGCACAGCCGCTTGTATTCGGCGACTTCCTCGAACAGCCAGGTGCGGAACGCCTGCACGCGCGGCGTGTTCAAGAGCGGCGGCGGACACACGAAAAAATAGTGCCACGGGCTCGGCCCGTCGATGTCGAACAGGCGCACGATGCGCCCGTCGAGCAGGTCGTGCACCGCGAGCGAGCGGCGCACCAGCGCGATGCCCTGGCCCTCGATCGCGGCCAGCAGCAGGTTCGACGAATCCTGGTACAGAATCCCCCGTTTCGGCTCGGTCAGCGTGTCGAGCCCGGCCGCGTCGAACCACGGCCGCCATAGCTCGTCGTCCGAACGCAGCAGCGGGTAGTGCGCGAGATCGGCGGGCGTCTGCGGCAGCTTGCCGCCGTTCAGCGTCGGCGCGCACGCCGGAAAGAACACCTCCTCGAACAGCGGCTCCACGTGCAGCCCCGGATAGCTGCCGAAGCCGAAGCGGATCGCGAGATCGACGTCGTCGCGCGCGAAATCGGTGAGCGAGTTGGTCGACTGCAGCTCGACGTCGATTTCCGGATGCCGCTCGATGAACGTGCCGATGCGCGGCGTGATGAAGCGCGCGGCGAACGACGACAGCATCGACACGACCAGCCGCCGGTCGCGGTCGCTCGCGCGCACGTCGCGCGTCGCGTCGGCGATCACCATCAGCGCGGTGCGGATCTGCTGTGCGTAGCGCATGCCGGCGTCGGTCAGGCACAGCCGCTTGCCGTTGCGCGTGAACAGCTGCACGCCGAGCTCTTCCTCGAGCGCGCGCACCTGGTGGCTGACCGCGCCGTGCGTGACGAACAGCTCGTCGGCGGCGCGCGAGAAGTTCTCGTGGCGGGCGGCGGCTTCGAACGCGCGAATCGCGTTCAGCGCCGGCAGCTGGCGGAGGTCCATTTGCTAATTTTCCTCACATCGACGTGAAAATTGGTCGTTTGGTCGGACACCTTCAAGTGACTAGGATTGTAGTCATCGAAGCACTTATTGGCGGAGTCGATCATGCAAGAAATCTCTTCAAGCATCACCTTCGAAATTCCCCCGGGCGAGACCGTGCCGATGAAGGTGCAGCGCAGCACGCGGCTGGTCGTCCAGTGCGGGCCGGTCTGGGCGACGCGCAGCAACGACGTCGACGACTACTTCCTGGCCGACGGCGAGACGCTGAAGCTGCGCCGCGGCGAGCGGCTGTGGCTCAGCGCGGAAGGCCGCGAGGGCGCACGCGTCGCGTTCTCGGTGTCGCGGCCGCCGCGGGAAGTCGCGCTCGGCGGGCTGTCCCGGCTGCGCGAACGCGTGAGCGCGCTGCTGCATGACGGCTGGCGCACCGTCTGACCATCGTTTCATCCGACGGATACCGGCGATCCGTCCCCGTCCCCAGGCCGGCGAGACCCACGGGTTTTCGGTAAACTACCGCCCATGTCCGTTTCGCCGGTTTCCATCGTGTCCACGCCTGTCGCCGTTTCCGCATCGCCCGCCGGCGTCCCGGCTCAACCGGCCCAGCCGGTCACCGTGCGATGGCGGGGCCGCGAGGCGTACGACGCGAGCTTCGACGCGATGCGCGCGTTCACCGACACGCGCACGGCCGACACCGGCGACGAGCTCTGGGTGGTCGAGCATCCGCCCGTCTACACGCTCGGCCAGGCCGGCGACCCGGCGCACCTGCTGGTGGCCGACAGCGGCGTGCCGCTCGTCAAGGTCGACCGCGGCGGACAGATCACCTACCACGGCCCCGGCCAGATCGTCGTCTACCTGCTGCTGGACCTGCGCCGGCGCAAGCTGATGGTGCGCACGCTCGTGACGAAGATCGAGGAGGCCGTGATCGAAACCCTCGCGGCGTATAATCTCGCTTCGGTCCGCAAGGCGGGCGCGCCCGGGATCTACGTGGCATCCGGCGTGCACGAGGGCGCGAAAATCGCGGCCCTCGGCCTGAAGATCCGTAACGGCTGCAGCTATCACGGGCTGAGCCTGAACGTGAAGATGGATCTGCGCCCGTTTCTCGCGATCAACCCGTGCGGCTATGCCGGACTGGAAACCGTCGACATGGCGAGCCTCGGGGTTGCCGCCGACTGGAACGACGTCGCCCACACGCTGGTGAGCCGTCTGATCGCCAACCTCGACGGCGCATCCGCGGCCGCCGACAAGCCGCACGCACTGGAACAATCGAATGACTGACGTTACCGCTTCTCCCGCACCGGCCGATACGGCCGCGACCCCTGCCTACGATCCGACCGCCAAGCAGAAGGCGCAGGCGAAGACGGCGCGCATCCCGATCAAGGTCATTCCGATCGAAAAGCTGAAGAAGCCGGAGTGGATCCGCGTGAAGGCGGCCACCGGCAGCTCGCGTTTCAACGAGATCAAGACGATCCTGCGCGAGCACAACCTGCATACCGTGTGCGAGGAAGCGAGCTGCCCGAACATCGGCGAATGCTTCGGCAAGGGCACCGCGACGTTCATGATCATGGGCGACAAGTGCACGCGCCGCTGCCCGTTCTGCGACGTCGGCCACGGCCGTCCCGATCCGCTCGACGCGGATGAGCCGAAGAACCTCGCGCGCACGATCGCCGCGCTCAAGCTCAAGTACGTGGTGATCACGAGCGTGGATCGCGACGACCTGCGCGACGGCGGCGCCGCCCACTTCGTCGAGTGCATCCGCGAAACGCGTGCACAGTCGCCGGACACGCGCATCGAGATCCTGACGCCGGACTTCCGCGGCCGTCTCGACCGCGCGATCTCGATCCTGAACGCCGCGCCGCCCGACGTGATGAACCACAACCTCGAAACGGTGCCGCGCCTGTACAAGGAAGCGCGCCCGGGTTCGGACTACGCGCACTCGCTGAAGCTGCTGAAGGACTTCAAGGCGCTGCATCCGGACGTCGCGACGAAGTCGGGCCTGATGGTGGGCCTCGGCGAGACCGAAGAGGAAATCCTCCAGGTGATGCGCGACCTGCGCGCGCACGACGTCGACATGCTGACGATCGGCCAGTACCTGCAGCCGTCCGAGCACCACCTGCCGGTGCGCGCGTACGTGCATCCGGATACGTTCAAGATGTACGAGGAAGAGGCGTACAAGATGGGCTTCACGCACGCGGCCGTCGGCGCGATGGTGCGCTCGAGCTATCACGCCGACCTGCAGGCGCATGGGGCGGGGGTGGTCTGAGCGCTCGCGCTCGCCTCCATCTGCAGCAGTCTCGAGCAGTCGAAAAAAGCCCGCAGCGATGCGGGCTTTTTCGTTGGCGCGGCGATGATCCGCGCATGCGCACGCCAATCGTCACCCGACCGGACGCGCAATCCGGTCGAGCATGAAAAGCAAAGCTGAAACGGCATCGATAGCTTCGCAGGATAAGTTCGCTCCCGCCGCGCGCAAAGCCCGTAAAGTCGGCTCTCCCGCAGCAATGCCCGCATTCGAAGGAGAGCCGCATGTCCCGTTTCAGCTTCATCCGCCGCGCCGTCGTCGCGCTGACCGCCTTTGCCGCGCTGGGCGCGGCGCACGCCGAATCGCGCGAAGTCGTGATCGCGTACCAGGACATGGTCGTGCCGTGGCGCTACGCGCAGGCGAGCGGTGAAGTCGAAAAGGCGACCGGCTACAAGGTCACGTTCCGCAAGCTCGACAGCGGCGCCGACGTGATCCGCGCGCTGGCATCGGGCTCCGTGCAGCTCGGCGAAGCCGGCTCGAGCCCGATCGCGGCCGGGCTGTCGCAGGGGCTCGACATCTCGCTGTTCTGGGTGCTCGACAACATCAACGACGCCGAGGCGCTCGTCGCGCGCAACGGTTCGGGCGTCACGAACGTCGCCGGGCTGAAGGGCAAGAAGATCGGTGTGCCGTTCGTGTCGACGTCGCACTTCCATACGCTCGTCGCGCTGCAGGCAGCGGGCGTCAATCCGAACGACGTGAAGATCGTCAACCTGCGTCCGCCCGAAGTCGCGGCTGCGTGGGCGCGCGGCGACATCGACGCGACCTACATCTGGGATCCGGTACTCGCGAAGGTCAAGCAGTCGGGCACCGTGCTCACGACGTCGGGCCAGGTTGCGAAGGAAAGCGGCAAGTCGACCTTCGACGGCTTCGTCGTGAGCCGCAAGTTCGCGCGCGAGAACCCCGAGTTCGTCACGCGCTTCGTGAAGGTGCTCGCAGCGGCAGACGCCGACTACCGCGCGCACGCTGCCGCGTGGAAGCTCGGCTCGCCGCAGGTCGCGGCGGTCGCGAAGGTGTCCGGCGCGAACGCGCAGGACGTGCCGGCCAGCCTCGCGCTCTACGCGTTCCCGACGGCGGCCGAGCAGGCATCGCCGACGTGGCTCGGCGGCGGCGCGCAATCGGGCGCCGCGAAGTCGCTCGCGGCCACGGCTGCATTCCTCAAGTCGCAAGGCACGATCCAGACGGTGCTCGCCGACTATTCGGCCGGCGTCGATCCGCAGTTCGTGCAGAAGGCCGCGCGCTGAGCGCGGCCGGTTAGCCCTTTCGTCGCGGAGCCCTTCGATCATGAGCACGCTGGAAGTCCGTCAGGTATCGGTCGCCTATCCGGGCGAGCGCGGCAGGCCGACGACGCAGGCGCTCGCGCGCGTCGACCTGCGCATCGAGTCCGGGGAATTCGTCGTCGCGCTCGGTGCGTCCGGGTGCGGGAAGACGACGCTGCTGAACTGCATGGCCGGCTTCGTCGCGCCGACGACCGGCGACGTGTGCGTCGACGGCGTGCCGGTCACGGGCCCCGGCGCCGATCGCGGCGTCGTGTTCCAGAAATACGCGCTGCTGCCGTGGCTCGACGTGCTCGAGAACGTCGCGCTCGGGTTGCGCTTCGCGCGCGTGTCGAAAGCCGAACGCGAAGCGCGTGCGAACGAGATGCTCGCGCTCGTCGGCCTCGAGCGCCATGCGCATGCGCGCGTGTATGAACTCTCCGGCGGGATGCAGCAGCGCGTCGGCATCGCGCGCGCGCTCGCGAGCGACCCGCGCGTGCTGCTGATGGACGAGCCGATGGGTGCGCTCGACGCGATGACGCGCGGCACGATGCAGGCGCTCGTGCTCGACGTGTGGGCGCGCACCGGCAAGACGGTGTTCTTCATCACGCACGACGTCGAGGAGGCGTTGTTCCTCGCGACGCGTCTCGTCGTGATGACGCCGGGCCCCGGCCGCATTGCCGAAACCTTCGAGCTGCCGTTCGCGCGCCGCTACGTCGAATCGCGCGACGCGCGCGCGGTGAAATCGTCGCCGGATTTCATCGCGTGGCGCGAGCGGCTGATCGCGTATCTGCATCGCGACGAGGCGGTCGCGGAGCCGGCGTGATGCACGAGTTCGCGCGGCAGGGCGCGTCCGTCGGGCGTGGCCGGATCAGTACTTTGCACAGGCAGGACGACATGAGCACGCAGGATTCTTGGGCGGCCGATCGAGCGGCCGCGGGCTTCGGGCCGGACGGACGCGATACGCAGCGGCGCGACGTACCGCGTCCGGCGCGCGCCTCGCATCGCTACCGGTTGCCGGGGCAGGGGAGGACGGCCGGGCTCAGCGCGGCGACGGTCGCGGCGCTGGCCGTGCTGTGGTGGGTCGCGACGCATCTGCAGTGGCTGCCGCCATTGTTCCTGCCCGCGCCGGAAGCGGTGTGGACCGCGTTCGTCGATGCGTGGCACGGCCGCATCCAGGGCGGCCTGCCGTTGTCCGATCATCTGTTGTGGAGCGCTGCCCGCGTGTTCGGTGCGTTCGCGCTCGCGACCGCGATCGGCGTGCCGGCCGGCATCCTGATGGGCGTGAGCCGCATCGCACGCGGCGTGCTCGATCCGCTGCTGGAGTTCTATCGGCCGCTGCCGCCGCTCGCGTATCTGCCGCTCGTCGTGATCTGGTTCGGCATCGACGAGACGGCGAAGCTCGTCGTGATCTTCCTCGCGTGCTTCGCGCCGATCGCGATGGCCGCGCGCGCCGGCGTGCGTGCGGCGACGGTCGAGCAGATCAACGCCGCGTATTCGCTCGGCGGCAGCTTCGCGCAGATCGTGCGCCACGTGGTGCTGCCGGCCGCGCTGCCGGAAATCCTCACGGGGCTGCGGATCGCGATCGGGTTCGGCTGGACGACGCTCGTCGCGGCCGAGATGGTCGCCGCGACGGCCGGGCTCGGGCAGATGGTGCTCAACGCATCGAGCTTCCTGCGCACCGACATTGTCGTGATGGGCATCCTGCTCATCGGTGCGATCGCGTGGCTGTTCGATCTGGCGATGCGCTGGGTCGAGCGGCGGGTGGTGCCGTGGAAGGGGCGCGGCTGACGTCGTGCTGACGGCACGGGCGACGAGCACGTACTCGCCGCCCATGCCTGCCGCGCTCAATCCCCCATCGCCACGCCTTCCCGCCGCGGATCGGCCCCGCCGAACCACACCGTCTGCCCCTGCACGTTCAGCCGCTGGATTCCCTGCAGCCCCGAGTTCATCTCGACGACCTGCACGTCGTGCCCGCGGCCCTTCAGCCCGTCGGCGAGCGCGTCCGATACGCGGCCGCGTTCGAGCTGCGTCGGCCCGTTCATCGACCCGAAATTCGGCAGCGCGATCGCCTGCTGCATCGTCATCCCCCAGTCGAGCACGCCGACCAGCGTCTTCGCGACGTGATTGATGATCGCGGGGCCGCCGGCCGAGCCGACGATCATCGTCACCTGCTTCGTCTTCTTGTCGAACACGAGTTCCGGCGACATCGCCGAGCGCGGGCGCTTGCCGGGCTGCACGCGGTTCGCGACCGGCCGGCCGTTGTCGGTCGACGCGAACGAGAAATCGGTGAGCTGGTTGTTCAGCATGAAGCCGCGCACCATCAGCCGCGAGCCGAACGCATCCTCGACGCTGGTCGTCATCGACAGCGCCTGCCCGTAGCGGTCGACGATCGCGATGTCGGAGGTCGACGGCAATTCGGGGCTGCGGTCGTCGGCCAGCGCGAGCGTCGCGCCTTGCGGCGTGCCGGCCTGCGCGACGCCCATGCTGGTGTCGCCGATCAGCCGCGCGCGCTGCGCGAGATAGGTCTTGTCGGTGAGGCTCGCCCAGTTGCCGCCGGGCAGCGGCACGAAATCGGGATCGGCCACGTAGCGTGCGCGGTCCGCATACGCGAGACGTCCGGCTTCGCTGAACAGGTGGGCGGCGAACGGCGTCGGCTCGTAGCCGACCGCGTTGCGCACCGGCTTCTGCGCGCCGATCTGCTGCCAGTCGGGCATCGCCTCGAGCATGCCGAGCATCTGCGCGATCGCGAGGCCGCCGGACGACGGCGGCGGCATCCCGCACACGACCGAGCGCCGGTAGTCGGCGCACAGCGGCGCGCGCACCTTCGGCTGGTAGCGCGCGAGATCCTGCAGCGACAGCAGCCCCGGGTTGGTCGGATGCTTGCGCACCTTTGCGACGATGTCGCGCGCGATCGCGCCGCTGTAGAACGCATTCGCGCCGCGGTCGGCGATCTGGCGCAGCACGGTCGCGAGCGCCGGGTTCTTCAGCACCGTGCCGGCGGCTTTCGGCGTGCCGTCGGCGTTGTAGAAGTACGCGCGGGCGGCCGGGTCGTTGTTCAGGTATTTGTCGTTCGCGATCAGCATCGCCAGGCGCGGGCTGATCGTGAAGCCGCGCTCGGCGAGCCGGATGGCCGGCTGGAACAGCCGGCGCCACGGCAGCTTGCCGTGCGCGCGGTGCGCGGCGTCGAGCATGCGCAGCACGCCCGGCGTGCCGACCGAGCGCCCGCCGACGACGCCTTCGTAGAAGCCCATCGGCTGGCCGGTCGGCCCGTAGAAGAGGCGCTCGGTCGCGGCGGCCGGCGCGGTTTCGCGGCCGTCGTACGCCTGCGTCGTCTTGCCGTCGAAGTACAGCATGAACGCGCCGCCGCCGATGCCCGACGATTGCGGCTCGACGAGCGCGAGCACCATCTGCGTCGCGATGGCCGCGTCGATCGCGGTGCCGCCCGCCTTCAGCATGTCGTAGCCGGCCTGCGTCGCGAGCGGGTTCGCGGCCGCGATCATGAAGTGCTGCGAGGTCCAGCCCGGCTTGTCGGCCCACCCCGACGACAGTTCGGGCGCGTGAACGCCGGGCAGCGGGACGGCCGCGCCCGATGCGGCGGCGACCGGGACGACGGCGCCCGACGGCGCGGACGGGGACGTGCAGCCGGCGTTGAACGCGACGAGCGCGACGGCGGCGAGCAGCGTCCAGGGACGCGAATGCGGACGAATCCGGTCGAACATTGAACCCTCGGCAGCAGTGAATTCGAAGGAGACGGCGGCGTCGATGTTGACGTCGGCGCGGGCGCAACGGCGTTGCCCGCCCCGGCGCGCTATTGTCGCCGTGCGCCCGGCGGCTTGTCATCCGACAGGAAACCCTGACGCATCCCGCCGGGCCCGCCCCGGCCGGTCTTTCCGGCCTGTTCGAGGATGAACTCTATGAACGTCGACGTCGCGCGCGTGTGGTGGCGGTTCGGCATGTAGAGCATGTACATGTGGGTGCCGAAGATGCTCAGCCGGTACGCATCGAGCGACGTGACGACGGCGCCGTGCCGCAGGTCGTCCTGCATCACGTAGTCGGGCACGATGCCGACGCCGATGCCCGCGAGGATCGCCTGGCGCAGGAACAGGAAGTTCTCCGAAATCAGCGTCGGTTCGAGCAGCACCTCGTGGCGCTCGTCGCCGAGATACGCGGCGATCCGCAACTGCCGGCCCAGCACCGTCGCGGTGACGACCGGCGCGGCGGCCAGCGCGCCGAGGCTCGCGGGCATCCCGTGCGCGGCCGCGAACGCGGGCGACGCACACGCGATGTAGCGCACCGCGCCCATGTCGCGCGCGACGAGGTTCTGCGGCGGCTCGGACATCACGCGGATCGCGATGTCGACTTCGTCGCGCATCAGGTCTTCCACGCGATTCTCGAACACCACGTCGAGCACGATGCCCGGATGCAGCCGCTTGAACGCGAGCAGCCAGTCGGACATCACCATCTGCCCGTAGCCGCTCGGCACCGACAGCCGCACGCGGCCCTGCAGGTCCTGGCCGAGCGTCGTCACCGATTCCTGCGCGGCGAGCAGTTCGTTGCGGATGCGCCGGCCGTGCTCGTACAGCTTCAGCCCGATCTCGGTCGGCTCCATGCGCCGCGTCGTGCGCCGCACGAGCTGCTGCCCGATCGAGCGTTCGAGCTGGTTCAACCGGTAGCTGACGTTCGCCCGGCTCATCTTGAGCCGCTGCGCGGCCTTGCTGAGATTGCCGGCGTCGAGGATCTCGACGAGCAGCGTCAGCGCGTTCAGGTCCATGCGGGGTGTCTCCTGATCCGTCCCGTTTCCCGATCCGAAACGGTCGGGAACGGTCCGAAAGCATTCATTGTCAAGTCAGGCTTGACAGCTTGTAAAGGCGCGCGGGAATTGTCAATGAATCTCGATCAATCGAGAATCGCATCATGCCCGGCAACCATGCCGGACCGTTGCCCGCGCCGCCTGGACCGGCTCGCGCACCGGCGCTGCGGGCCGCCCGACCGGTGTGGGCCGCCCGGCGCACCGCACCACTGGAGACACGATGAATTCCACCGCTTCCCCCGCCAGCCCGACGGCCGGCACCGTCACGCGCGAACGGCGCGACAAGGTGCTCGTCGTCACGATCGACCATCCGCCCGTCAACGCGCTGTCCGCCGACGTGCGGCGCGGTCTCGCCGACGCGATCGACGCCGCGCAGGCCGACGACGCGATCCGCGCGGTGCTGATCGTCGGCGCCGGCCGCAACTTCATCGCGGGCGCCGACATCCGCGAATTCGGCAAGCCGCCCGTGCCGCCGTCGCTGCCCGACGTGTGCGAACGGATCGAATCGGGCGCGAAGCCGGTCGTGGTCGCGCTGCACGGCGCGACGCTCGGCGGCGGCCTCGAGGTCGCGCTCGCCGCGCATTACCGGCTCGCGGTGCCCGGCGCGAAGCTCGGGCTGCCCGAAGTGACGCTGGGCCTGCTGCCCGGCGCGGGCGGCACGCAGCGCGCGCCGCGCCTGATCGGCGCGAAGGCCGCGCTCGACCTGATGCTGACCGGCCGCCATGCGAGCGCCGAGGAAGCGCTCGCGCTCGGCCTCGTCGATCGCATCGCGCACAGCGACGACACGCTCGCCGAAGGGCTCGCCTATGCGCAGGAACTCGTGTCGCTCGGCGCGCCGGTGCGCCGCACGCGCGACGCGCAGGGCCTGGCCGATCGCGCGGCCGCGCAGGCCGCGATCGACGCGGCGCGCGCGGAATTGCCGAAGAAGTCGCGCGGCCTGTTCTCGCCGGCGAAGATCGTCGACGCGGTCGAGGCCGCGCTCACGCAGTCGTTCGACGCGGGGATGAAGTTCGAACGCAGCCTGTTCCTGCAGTGCCTCGACAGCCCGCAGCGCGCGGGCCTCGTGCATGCGTTCTTCGCGGAACGCGAAGCGGCGAAGGCGCCCGAGGCGCGGCGCGCGAGCGCGCGGCCGGTCGAGCGGATCGGCGTGGTCGGCGGCGGCACGATGGGCGCGGGCATCGCGGTCGCGGCGCTCGACGCCGGGTTGCCGGTGACGATGATCGAGCGCGACGACGCGTCGCTCGCGCGCGGCCGGGCGCACGTCGAGAAGGTGTACGACGGCCTCGTCGCGAAAGGGCGGATGACGCCGGCCGCGCACGCGGCGCGGCTCGCGCGCTTCAAGGGCAGCACGTCGTACGACGCGCTCGCGCAGGCCGACGTCGTGATCGAAGCCGTGTTCGAGGACATGGCCGTGAAGCAGGCGGTGTTCGCCGAACTCGCCCGCGTGTGCAAGCCGGGCGCGGTGCTCGCGACCAATACGTCGTATCTCGACATCGACGCACTTGCCGCGAGCATCGACCGGCCGGCCGACGTGACCGGCCTGCATTTCTTCTCGCCGGCCAACGTGATGAAGCTGCTCGAGATCGTCGTGCCGAAGCGCGTGAGCCCGGACGTCGTCGCGACCGCGTTCGCACTGGCGAAGCAACTGAAGAAGACGCCGGTGCGCGCGGGCGTGTGCGACGGCTTCATTGGCAACCGGATCCTCGCCGTCTATCGGACGGCTGCCGACTACCTGATGGAAGACGGCGCGTCGCCGTACCAGATCGATCGCGCGGTGCGCGAGTTCGGCTTCCCGATGGGCCCGTTCCAGGTGGTCGATCTCGCGGGCGGCGACATCGGCTGGGCGACCCGCAAGCGCCGCGCGGCGACGCGCGATCCGAACGCGCGCTACGTGGAGATTTCCGACCGGCTGTGCGAGCGCGGCTGGTTCGGGCAGAAGACCGGCCGCGGCTACTACCTGTATCCGGACGGCGCGCGCGTCGGCACGCCCGATCCGGAAGTCGACGCGATCGTCGCGGAAGAACGCGCGAAGAAGGGCGTCACGCCGCGCACGTTCACCGATGAAGACATCCTGCGCCGCTATCTCGCCGCGATGATCAACGAAGGCGCGAACGTCGTGCACGAGAAGATCGCGCTGCGCCCGCTCGACGTCGACGCGGTGTTCCTGTACGGCTACGGCTTCCCGCGCTATCGCGGCGGCCCGATGCACTACGCGGACACGGTCGGCCTCGCGAACGTGCTCGCCGATATCCGCTCATTCGCAAAGGAAGATCCGCTGTTCTGGAAGCCGTCGCCGCTGCTCGTCGATCTCGTCGCGCGCGGCGCGGATTTCGCGAGCCTGAACCGCATCGACTGAACGCCCACCGCATTCGCAACGGACCCACGATGGACCTCGATTTCACTCCCGAAGAGGAAGCGTTCCGCACGGAAGTGCAACGCTTCCTGCAAGCCGAACTGCCCGAGCGCACCGCGCGCAAGGTGAAGGGCGGCCTGCACCTGACGCGCGACGACATGCGCGAATGGCATGCGACACTCAACGCGCGCGGCTGGCTCGCGAGCCACTGGCCGCGCGAATACGGCGGCCCCGGCTGGAGCGTCGCGCAGAAGTTCCTGTTCGACAACGAATGCGCGCTCGCCGGCGCGCCGCGCATCGTGCCGTTCGGCGTGAACATGCTCGGCCCCGTGCTGATCAAGTACGGCAGCGAAGCGCAGAAGCGCCGCTGGCTGCCGCGCATTCTCGACGGTACCGACTGGTGGTGCCAGGGTTATTCGGAGCCGGGCGCCGGCTCCGATCTCGCGGCGGTGAAGACGAGCGCGGTGCGCGATGGCGATCACTACGTCGTGAATGGCCAGAAGACGTGGACCACGCTCGGCCACTACGCGAACATGATCTTCTGCCTCGTGCGTACCGCGACGGACGTACGCAAGCAGGAAGGCATCAGCTTTGTGCTGATCGACATGAACACGCCGGGCGTCGAGGTCCGCCCGATCATCACGCTCGACGGGGAGCACGAGGTGAACGAGGTGTTCTTCACCGACGTGCGCGTGCCGGTGGAAAACCTGGTCGGCGAAGAGAACCGCGGCTGGACCTACGCGAAATACCTGCTCACGTACGAGCGCACCAACATCGCCGGAATCGGCTTCTCGACCGCCGCGCTCGACCGGCTGCGCGCGGTGGCCGCGAAGGTCACGAAGAACGGCCGGCCGCTTGCCGACGATCCGTTCTTCGCCGCGCGGCTCGCCCGTGTCGAGATCGAACTCGAAAACATGCGCACGACCAACCTGCGCGTGCTGGCCGCGGTCGCGGGCGGCGGCGTGCCGGGCGCGGAAAGCTCGATGCTGAAGATCCGCGGCACGCAGATCCGCCAGGAGATCACCGCGCTGATGCGGCGCGCGATGGGGCCGTACGCGCAGCCGTTCGTCGACGACGCGCTCGACGCCGATTACGACGGCGAACCGGTCGGCCCCGACGAAGCCGCGAGCGCCGCGCAGCAGTACTTCAACAACCGCAAGCTGTCGATCTTCGGCGGCTCGAACGAGATCCAGAAGAACATCATCGCGAAGATGATGCTCGGGCTGTAAGAGGGACGCGACGATGGATTTCCAGCACACAGAAGACCGCCGGATGCTGGCGGACACGTTGAACCGCTTCATCGCCGAACAGTACGCGTTCCCGGTGCGCGACCGCATCGCGCAGTCGGCCGAAGGCTTCGACCGCGCGATGTGGCGGCGCTTCGCCGAACTCGGCACGGTCGGCGTGCTGTTCGCCGAAGCCGACGGCGGCTTCGGCGGCGCGGGCTTCGACATCGCCGTGGTGTTCGAATGCCTCGGGCGCGGGCTCGTCGTCGAGCCGTTCCTCGGCGCGCTGCTCGCGGGCCGGGCGCTCGCGCTCGCCGGCGGCGATGCGCATCGCGACCGGCTCGCCGCGCTGATCGACGGCAGCGCGAGCGCCGCGTTCGCGCACGACGAACCGGGCTCGCATTACGAACTGACGACGGTGCGCACGCGCGCCGAACGTTCGGGCGACGGCTGGGTGCTGACGGGCGCGAAGGGCGTCGTCGACCAGGCCGCGCAGGCGGCGTTCTTCGTCGTCAGTGCGCGCGTGTCGGGCAACGACGACGACGCGGCCGGCATCGGCCTGTTCGTCGTGCCGGCCGATGCGCCGGGCGTGTCGCTGCGCGATTACAGGAAGATCGACGGCGGCCGCGCGGCCGAAGTGCGCTTCGAGCGCGTCGCGCTGCCGGGCGATGCCGCGCTCGGCGCGCCGGATGCGCACGACGGCGAAGCGGGCGCTGCGCTGCTCGAACGCGTGCTCGGCTACGGGCTGCTCGCGCTGTCGGCGGAAGCGCTCGGCGCGATGGACGTCGCAAAGGCGCACACGCTCGACTATCTGCGCACGCGCAAGCAGTTCGGGTTGCCGCTCGGCAGCTTCCAGGCGCTGCAGCACCGGATGGCCGACCTGCTGCTCGAAGTCGAGCAGGCGCGCTCGGCGGTGATCAACGCGGCCGCGCAGCTCGATGCGCCGCGCGCGGTGCGCGAGCGCGCGCTCGCGGCGGCGAAATACACCATCGGCCGGATCGGCACGCTGGTCGCCGAGGAGAGCATCCAGCTGCACGGCGGGATCGGGATGACGTGGGAGTTGCCGCTGTCGCATTACGCGAAGCGGCTCGTGATGATCGATCACCAGCTCGGCGACGAGGATCACCATCTCGCGCGCTACATCGCGCTGTCGAAACAATAAAGTCGAACGACGCGAATGGAGGAGACAAGGATGACGAACGAATCGTGCGCGTTGCCGCTCGCCGGCGTGAAGGTGCTCGATTTCTCGCGCGTGCTCGCGGGCCCGTGGTGCGCGATGGTGCTTGCCGATTTCGGCGCGGAAGTGATCAAGGTCGAGCATCCGGCGCGCGGCGACGATACGCGCGACTGGGGGCTGCGGATCGGCGACACCGAGACCACCTATTTCAACAGCGTGAATCGCAGCAAGCGGTCGATCTGCGTCGACCTGCAGACGGAAGCCGGCCAGCGCATCGCGCGCGAGCTGGCCGCGCAGGCCGACGTGGTGCTCCACAACTTCAAGTGCGGCGGCGCGGAGAAGCTCGGGCTCGGCTACGACGCGCTGGCCGAACTGAATCCGCGGCTCGTGCATTGCGCGATCTCCGGCTACGACCGCTCGGGCCCGGAGGCCGCGCGGCCCGGCTACGACCTCGTCGTCCAAGGCGAAGCAGGGCTGATGGCGCTGAATGGCGAGGCCGGCCAGCCGCCGTTGAAATTCGGCGTCGCGGCGGTCGACCTGTTCACCGGCATGTATTCGGCGCAGGCGATCCTCGCCGCGTTGTACGAGCGCCAGGCGACCGGGCGTGGGCGGCGCATCGAGATGGCGCTGTTCGACTGCGGGCTGATGATCACCGCGTACTACGGGCTCGACGCGCTGCTGATGGGCGAGGACCCGCCGCGCTACGGCAACGCGCATCCGTCGATCGTGCCGTACGGCGTGTTCGACGCGGCCGACGGCCCGCTCGTGATCACGGTCGGCAACAACACGCAGTTCGCACGCTTTTGCGACGCGATCGGGCGGCCCGATCTCGCGGCCGACGAACGCTACAGGACCAACCTCGGCCGCTCGGAGAATCGCGCCGACCTGCTGCCCGAGATTCGTCGCGAACTCGCGCGCCGGTCGCGCGCGACGCTGCTGGCGGCGCTCGCCGATGCGGGCATTCCGTGCGGCGAAGTGCTCGGATTGCACGAAGCGCTGACGTCCGAACGCGCGACCCGCGCCGGGCTCGTCACGCGGCAGCCGCATCCGGTCGCGGGCGGCGTCGACGTGCTCGCGCCGCCGTACCGCTTCGACGGCGCGCGGCTGCCGGTGCGCGGCGCGCCGCCGGTGCTCGGCGCCGATACGGCGGCGGTGCTCGGTGGCTGGCTCGGGATGTCGGCGGAGGACGTCGCGCGGCTGCGGGCGGATCGCGTCGTGTAGATCGCTTGTTCCGCCGCGGCGCGGGCGGTGAGTCGACGCGCGCCGACCATTCCACACTACATCGCTCGCCATGACGAGCCGGAAATGGAGACACCATGGAGCTTTCCGTCATCGAATCGGTCACGGCGCGCCGCGACTACCAGCAACTCGTGCGGGCGCGGCGCCGCTTCAGCTTCACGCTGACCGCGCTGATGATCGCCACGTACTACGGCTTCATCCTGCTCGTCGCGCTCGCGCCGCACGTGCTCGCCGCGCCGCTGTACCGCGGCGCGACAACGACGGTCGGGATCGCCGCGGGCGTCGCGATCATCCTGGTCGCGATCGGCCTGACCGCGTGCTACGTGCTGCGCGCGAACCGTGCGTTCGACCGCCGCGTCGACGCGATCCTGCAACGTCCGTGACGGAGCCCGACATGCGATTCATTTCGAGCGCGCCCGGCGCGCTGGGCATCCTCGTTTCCGTCGTTTCCTCCACCGCCCATGCGACCGGCGTCGCCGGCCCGATGCCCGACAAGGTCGAGCTGAACCCGGTCGCGATCGGGATGTTCTTCGCGTTCGTGTTCGCGACGCTCGCGCTCACCCGCTGGGCCGCGCGCCGCACGCGCTCGACGCGCGACTTCTATACGGCCGGCGGCGGCATCACCGGGTTGCAGAACGGGCTCGCGATCGCCGGCGACTACATGTCGGCCGCATCGTTCCTCGGGCTGTCCGGCATGGTGTTCATGTTCGGCTTCGACGGGCTGATCTACTCGATCGGCTTCCTGGTCGGCTGGCCGTTCGTGATGTTCCTGATCGCCGAACCGCTGCGCAACCTCGGCAAGTTCACGTTCGTCGACGTCGTCGCGTACCGCTTCGCGCAGCGGCCGATCCGGCTGCTGACCTCGGCGAACGCGCTGACGATCGTCGTGCTGTACCTCGTCGTGCAGATGGTCGGCGCGGGCAAGCTGATCCAGCTGCTGTTCGGGCTGTCGTACGGCACGGCCGAGCTGATCGTCGGCGTGCTGATGGTCGTCTACGTGTTCTTCGGCGGGATGACCGCGACCACCTGGGTGCAGGTGATCAAGGCCGTGCTGCTGCTCGCCGGCGCGACGCTGCTCGCGTGGCTCGCGCTCGGCGAATTCGGCTTCAGCATCGACGCGATGTTCCGCCGCGCGGTGGCCGTGCATCCGGGCGCGCTGTCGATCATGGGGCCCGGCAAGCTGATCCGCGATCCGGCCAACGCGCTGTCGCTCGGCATCGCGCTGATGTTCGGCACGGCCGGCTTCCCGCACATCCTGATGCGTTTCTTCACGGTGCCGAACGCGAAGGAGGCGCGCAAGTCGGTGCTCTACGCGACGGGCTTCATCGGCTACTTCTACCTGCTGACCTTCGTGATCGGCTTCTCGGCGATCGTGCTGCTCGCGCAGCATCCGGAATTCTTCCGGCTCGGCGCGAACGGCACGTTCAACCTGACGCACGACCTGCTCGGCGGCTCGAACATGGTCGCGGTGAAGCTCGCGCAGGCGGTGGGCGGCAACTGGTTCTACGGTTTCATCGCGGCGGTCACGTTCGCGACGATCCTCGCGGTGGTCGCGGGCCTGACGCTCGCCGGCGCGACGACGATCTCGCACGACCTGTATGCGCAGATGTGGGCGCGCGGCAAGCCCGACGAACGGCTCGAGATGCGCATCTCGCGCGCCGCGACGATCGGGCTGTCGGCCGTCGCGATCGCGCTGTCGATCCTGTTCGAGCACGTGAACGTCGCGTTCATGGTCGGGCTCGTCGCGGCGGTGGCCGCGAGCGCCAATTTCCCGGTGCTCGCGATGTCGATCTTCTGGCGCGGGATGACCACGCGCGGCGCGGTGCTCGGCGGCGGTCTCGGCCTCGTGTCGGCGGTCGCGCTCACGGTGCTGTCGAAGTCGGTGTGGGTCGACGTGCTGCACCACGCGCATGCGGCGGTCTTCCTCGACAACCCGGCGCTCGTGTCGGTGCCGCTCGCGTTCGTGGGGATCGTGGTCGGCTCGCTCGCGGATCGCGGCGAGCGCGCCCGCCGCGAGCGCGATGCGTTCGCGCAGCAGGAGTTCTACGCGCAGACGGGCGTGCTGGCCAGCCGGGCCGTGCAGCACTGATTCGTCCGATGAAACGATGCGTCCGTCCGGATCGCCGGACGGATATTTTCCGGAAATCCGGAATCCCGGATTTCCTTGCCTGCCGCATTATGAGAAATACAATGAAAACAACGGCTTGAGGGGTTCCGGAAACCTGGCATCGACCTTGCGATATAAAACGCACGGCCATCCCCCCGGCCGAACTACTACAGCAAGCAAGGAGACAACCGATGACCGCTGCCTTCCTCCCCCTCCGGACGTCCTGAGGCATCGCTTGTTGCGGCACGGCAGCCGCGCGGGCGAATGCCTTTCCCCTGAGACATTCGCCTGCGCGCGTGACGCCGTTTCCACGGCTCATCTACTTCAGCAGGAACCATCGTGAAGAAGAAACCCTTCTACAAAGTGCTCTATGTGCAGGTGATTTTCGCCATCATCGTCGGCGTGATCCTCGGCCACTTCTACCCGTCGATCGCCACCGACATGAAGCCGCTCGGCGACGGCTTCATCAAGCTGATCAAGATGGTGATCGGGCCGATCATCTTCTGTACGGTCGTCACCGGCATCGCCGGCATGGAGGACATGAAGAAGGTCGGCCGCGTCGGCGGCAAGGCGCTGCTGTATTTCGAGATCGTGTCGACCTTCGCGCTGCTGCTCGGCCTCGCGGCCACGCACCTGCTGCGCCCGGGCGTCGGCTTCAACATCGATCCGGCGACGCTCGACGGCAAGGCCGTCGCGTCGTACGCGGCGAAGGCGCACGGGCAGTCGACGGTCGACTTCCTGATGCACATCATCCCGAACACGATGGTCGATGCGTTCGCGCAGGGTGAAATCCTGCAGATCCTGCTGATCGCGCTGCTGTTCGGCAGCGTGCTCGCGCACCTCGGCGAGCGCGGCAAGGTCGTGACCGACTTCATCGACGGCTTGACGCGCGTGCTGTTCGGCATCGTGCACATCGTCACGAAGCTGGCCCCGATCGGCGCGTTCGGCGCGATGGCGTTCACGATCGGCAAGTACGGCGTCGGCTCGCTGGTGCCGCTGCTCAAGCTGATCGGCACGTTCTATCTGACGTCGGTCGTGTTCGTGCTGGTCGTGCTCGGCGCGATCGCGCGCTTCACCGGCTTCTCGATCATCCGCTTCGTGTCGTACATCAAGGAAGAGCTGCTGATCGTGCTCGGCACGAGCTCGTCGGAAGCCGCGCTGCCGCAGCTGATGGAAAAGCTCGAGAAGGCCGGCTGCTCGCGTTCGGTCGTCGGCCTCGTCGTGCCGACCGGCTATTCGTTCAACCTCGACGGCACCAACATCTACATGACGATGGCCGTGCTGTTCATCGCGCAGGCGACCAACATCGAGTTGACGTGGATGCAGCAGCTCACGCTGCTGGCCGTCGCGATGCTCACGTCGAAGGGCGCGAGCGGCGTGACCGGCGCGGGCTTCATCACGCTCGCCGCGACGCTGGCCGTCGTGCCGACGATCCCGCTGTCGGGCATGGTGCTGATCCTCGGCATCGACCGCTTCATGAGCGAATGCCGTGCGCTGACCAACATCGTCGGCAACGGCGTGGCGACCGTCGTCGTGTCGGCATGGGAGAAGGAACTCGACCGCAACAAGCTGCGCCAGGCGCTGAAGGGCGGCGGCGAAGTCGCGCCGACCGAGAAGACGGCCGGCGTCTGACTCGATGAGCGAGCAGGCGGCGGCACGGCCGGCCGGCCGTGCGACCCGCGGCGGCCGGGGCATCGACGAGCAGGCCTATGACACAATAGGCGATCCGCATCGCCAGGAAGCCTCGACCGTGACGCGCCGCCTGCTCATCCTCGTCGTGCTTGCCGCCGCGCTCGTCGCGGCGTGCGCGCTCACGTGGACGGTCACCTGGCAGCGCGGCGTCGCCGAACTGCAGCGCAATGCCGCGGTGCGCGTCGACCGCACCACCAACGCGCTCAAGAGCACGCTCGACCGCTACGAATCGCTGCCTTATCTGCTCGGCAGCCATCCGTACGTGCAGGATCTGCTCGCCGAGCCGAAGCGCGGCGACTACACCGCCCGCGTCAACCGCTATCTCGAAGACCTCAACGAGCACGCGCACGCGACCGTCACCTACGTGATCGGCGCGGACGGCCTGTGCGTCGCCGCCAGCAACTGGCGCGCGCCCGACAGCTTCGTCGGCATCGAATACCGGTTCCGCCCGTATTTCCTCGATGCGATGAACGGCCGGGTCGGCCGCTTCTTCGGGATCGGCACGATCTCGCGCGATCCCGGCTACTACATCTCGCAACCCGTGTGGCACGACGGCAAGATCGCGGGCGTCGTCGTCGTGAAGCTCAACCTCGAATGGTTCCAGGGCGCCGATGCGTCCGAGCCGCTCGTTGTCGTGGACGATCACGGCGTCGTGTTCCTGTCGTCCGTGCCCGCGTGGAAGTACCACACGCTGCGCCCGCTCACGGGCCCGGTCGCCGCGTCGATCTACGAAACACGCCAGTACGCGCGGCAACCGGTCACGCCGCTGCCGCTGCGCGTCGAGCAGACGCTCGGCGCCGATGCGGAAATCGTGCGCCTGGGCGCCGGCCGGCGCGCGCCGCGCTTTCTCGCCAGCAAGCGGCGGATCGGCGAGCCCGACTGGCAGCTCGTCACGCTCGCGCCGATCGCGCCGATCGATGCCGATGCGCGCAACGCGACGATCGTCACCGGCTTCGGCTTCGTGTCGGTCGCGCTGCTCGCGTTCTACTGGCGGATGCGCCGTGCCCGCGTGCGCGAGATGATCCGCGGCCGCGCGCTGCTGCAACAGGCGTACGCGGAGCTGAACCGGCGCGTCGAGGAGCGTACGGCCGATTTGTCTGAAGCGAACGAGCAGTTGCAGAAGGAGGTCGGCGACCGGATCCGCGCGGAGCAGGAGCTGCGCGCCGCGCACGACGAACTGATCCAGGCGAGCAAGCTCGCCGCGCTCGGCCAGATGGCGGCCGGCATCACGCATGAACTGAACCAGCCGCTCGCGGCGCTGCGCAGCTTCTCCGACAACACGCGCGTGCTGCTCGATCGCGGCGAGCAGGCGGCCGCGCGCGAGAATCTCGAGGCGATCGCCGCGCTCACCGAACGGATGGGCAAGATCACGAACCAGCTGAAGCTGTTCGTCGGCCGCGCGAAGCCGCGCAACGAGCAGGCGCTCGTCGTGCGTGCGCTGCGCAGCGTGCTGTCGCTGCTCGACGAACGCCTGCGCGGCGTCGCGCTCACGCTGACGCTGCAGGACGCGACCGTCTCGCCCGCGCTGGACGCGCCGCTCGATCTGGCGCGAGACTATCCGGAACTCGTCGCGCGCTGCGAGGACCTGCGCCTCGAACAGGTGCTGATCAACCTGCTCGGCAACGCGCTCGATGCGGTGGCCGGCGTCGCGGCGCCGGCCATCGAGGTGACGATCGCGGTGTCGGTCGCGACGCTCGCGGTCGAGGTGCGCGACAACGGCTCCGGCATCGCGCCCGATCTGCTGCCGCGCCTGTTCGAGCCGTTCTTCACGACCAAGGAAATGGGGCGCGGGCTCGGGCTCGGCCTCGCGATCTCGTCGTCGATCGCGAGCGACGCGGGCGGCGCGCTGACCGCACGCAACGCCCCGTCGGGCGGCGCGCTGTTCGTCTTGACGCTGCGGCGCGCCCGCACGCATCATCCGGACTCCGTGTCCGAGCCGGCGGGCTCGCACTAGCGTGAGCAGGCCCGGTCGGCGAACGACCGGCATCAACGAGAGCCGCGCGCGCCGCGGTCTGTCAGGAGCAAGTGACCAAGATGGCCAACCGGCTGCAAGTGATCTATATCGAAGACGATGCGCTCGTGCGCCGGGCGAGCGTGCAGAGCCTTCAACTGGCGGGCTTCGACGTCGCCGGGTTCGAATCGGCCGAGGCGGCCGAGAAGGCGATCGTCGCGGAGACCGCCGGCGCGATCGTCAGCGACATCCGGCTGCCCGGCGCGAGCGGGCTCGACGTGCTCGCCCAGTGCCGCGAGCGCGTGCCGGACGTGCCGGTGATCCTCGTCACCGGGCACGGCGACATCTCGATGGCCGTGCAGGCGATGCGCGACGGCGCGTACGACTTCATCGAAAAGCCGTTCGCGGCGGAGCGCCTGATCGAGACGGTGCGCCGCGCGCTCGAGCGCCGCGAGCTCGTGCTCGAGAACCACGCGCTGCGGCGCGAGCTGGCCGGACAGAACGTCGTCGCGCCGCGCATCATCGGCCGGAGCCCCGCGATCGAGCAGGTGCGAAAATTGATCGCGAACGTCGCGCCGACCGACGCGTCGGTGCTGATCAACGGCGACACGGGCGCCGGCAAGGAGCTGATCGCGCGCAGCCTGCACGAGCTGTCGCCGCGCCACGACAAGCCGTTCATCGCGGTGAATTGCGGCGCGCTGCCCGAGCCGATGTTCGAATCGGAGATGTTCGGCTACGAGCCCGGTGCGTTCACCGGCGCCGCGAAGCGGCGCGTCGGCAAGCTCGAATACGCGTCCGGCGGCACGCTGTTCCTCGACGAAATCGAAAGCATGCCGCTCGCGCTGCAGGTGAAGCTGCTGCGCGTGCTGCAGGACGGCGTGCTCGAGCGGCTCGGCTCGAACCAGCCGATCCGCGTGAACTGCCGCGTGGTCGCGGCCGCGAAAGGCGACATGAGCGAGCTCGTCGCGGCCGGCACGTTCCGGCGCGACCTGCTGTACCGGCTCAACGTCGTGACGATCGCGCTGCCGCCGCTCGCCGAGCGCCGCGAGGACATCGTGCCGCTGTTCGAGCATTTCATGCTCGATGCGGCCGTGCGCTACGGGCGGCCCGCGCCGGTGCTGACCGACCGGCAGCGCGCGAGCCTGATGCAGCGCGACTGGCCGGGCAACGTGCGCGAGCTGCGCAACGCGGCCGACCGCTTCGTGCTCGGCGTGGCCGACATGCCGCAGGAAACGGGCGCGGGCGACGACGCCGACAACGACCAGACGCTGAAGGAGCGCATCGAGCAGTTCGAGCGCGCGGTGATCGCCGAGGCGCTGAACCAGACGGGCGGCGCGGTCGCGGCGACGGCCGACCGGCTGCATGTGGGCAAGGCGACGCTGTACGAGAAGATGAAGCGCTACGGGCTGTCGGCCAAAGGCGAAACCGAGCGCTGAAAAGCAAACGGACCGCAGTGCGGTCCGTTTCGCGGAGCAGGGCGCGGCGTGCGGCCCTTCTAGCGGGATCCGGCGGCGCTCAGGCCGCGTTGCCGTCGAGCGCCTTCTTGAGCAGCGCGTCGAGTTCCGCGAATTGCGGCGCGCCGACGTAGCGCTTCAGGATCTTGCCGTCCTTGTCGACGACGAAGGTCGTCGGCGTGAGCTGCACGTTGCCGAACTGCTTCGCGACGCTGCCGTCGTCGAGCGCGACCTTGAACGGCAACTGGCGCGTCTGCGCGTAGTTCGCGACGTACATCGGCGGATCGTAGTTCATCGCGACCGCGACGAATTCGAGCCCCTGCCCCTTGAAGCGATTGTAGGTATCGACCATCTGCGGCATTTCCTGCATGCAGGTCGCGCAGCTCGTCGCCCAGAAGTTCACGAGATAGACCTTGCCCTTCAGGTCGCCGGCGGTCGAGACTTTCTGGCCCGACAGCAGCGTGAAGGTCGCGTCCGGCACGCTGGACTTGCCGTTGAACGCGAAGAAGCCGGCGACGGCGATCGCCGCGACGACGGCGGCCGCGACGAGGTAGCGGACGGGGCCGGTGCTGCGGCGGGCGGGAGGCGTGGTGTTCATCTGGTGCTCTCGGAGTCGATGACGCGGATCGATGCAAAGGACGTCGAAATCGACGTCGAAATTCGGCGCTCATTTTAGCGCGAATGCGGCGTATGCATCGGCCGCCGCCGCGCATCCCCGATTTCAGGTTCGGCGGATAATGCCCGTTTTGCCTGCCGCGATCCACGCCATGCCGAAGGATGTCACCGATTCGTTGCGCCCCCTTTTTCGCCCGCTGCGGCACTTCGCCGCGCTGGCCTGCGTGAGCGCGGCGCTGGCCGCGTGCTCGCCGTCGTACGACTGGCGCACGCTGCACAACGACGCCGGCTATACGATCGATCTGCCGGCGAAGCCGACCGTCGAGGAGCAACCGGTGGCGCTCGGCGGTACGTCGATGCCGATGCGGATGCAGGCCGCGCACGTCGACGGCGCGGTATTCGCGGTCGGCACGCTGACGTTGCCCGACGACCGCGACGACACGCGGCGCACGGCGCTCGAATTCCTGCGCGCGGGACTGTCGCGCAACCTCGAAGGCGCGCCGCAGACGGCGTCGGTGCCGGTGCCGCTCGCCGCCGGCGGCGCGGTGAACGGGCTCGAGCTCCGCATCGCGGGCGCGGCCGCCGGCGGCGATCGCGCGCACAAGACGATCGTCGCGCGGCTCGCCGCGCGCGGCCGGCACGCGTACCAGGCTGTCGTGATCGCCGACGGCCCGCTCGCGCAGGAGCAGCTCGACCAGTTTTTCGGCTCGTTCAAACTCGATTGACGACGGCCGGCGAGGGCGCTCGGACACGCCGTGACAACTGAAAGTTCATTCGCAGCTTTCGACGCTAATCGCCGGATTTTGCGAAGGTTTTTCGACTATCCACAGCGCATGTGGATAACTTTGTTGAAAAGTACTGCGTATTGCCCGCGCAGCCGCGCCGGACGGCCTTCCGGCCCGTTTGGTCGCTCGTGTGCCGTTTGAGAAAAATCAATCAAAACAACGGGATACAAATTCCGTCCGGCAAAGGCCACGGGAAGCCGCGACCCGGGGCCGGATTCGTGGAATTGTGTATAAGTCAAGTCTTGACAGCCTGATTTTGTCCTCCCAGCGCGCTCACAGCGCCGTCAGCGCGCGCCGGTAGCGGATCGCCTCGGCGATCTGCGCGGCCGTCGGCAGCGGGTCGCCGGCCAGGTCGGCGATCGTCCGCGCGACTTTCAGCACGCGGAAATACGCGCGCGCCGACCAGCCGAAGCGCTCGCCGGCCTCGCGCAGCAACCGCTCGCCTTCGTCGGTCGGCCGGCACAGGTCGTCGGTTTCGCGGCCGCTCAGCATGTGATTCGTCTTGCCCTGCCGCTCGAGCTGCAGCGCGCGCGCCTGCGCGACCCGGGCGGCCACCGCCGCGCTCGGCTCGCCGGGCGCCGTCGCGCGCGACGTGAGTTCGGCCGGCGACAGCGCGGGCAGGTCGATCTGGATGTCGATGCGGTCGAGCAGCGGCCCCGACAGCTTGCGCAGATAGCGGGCGGCCACGTCCGGCGAGCAGCGGCAGCGGCCGGACGGATCGCCGTGCCAGCCGCACGGGCACGGGTTCATCGCGGCGATCAGCTGGCACGCGGCGGGGAAGTCGGCCTGCTGGGCCGCGCGCGAGATCGTGATGCGGCCGGCTTCGAGCGGCTCGCGCAGCATTTCCAGCACGTGCCGGTCGAATTCCGGCAGCTCGTCGAGAAACAGCACGCCGAGGTGCGCGAGCGTGATTTCGCCCGGCTGCGGCGGATTGCGGCCGCCAACGAGCGCGGCGGCGCTCGACGAGTGATGCGGCGAGCGGAACGGCCGACGGCGCCACTGTGCAGGCGAGAAGCCGAGCCGGCTCGCGGACAGCAGCGCGGCCGAGGTCAGCGCCTCGTCGTCGGTCAGCGGCGGCAATAGCCCGGCGAGGCGCGCGGCCAGCATCGACTTGCCGGCCCCGGGCGGGCCGACCATCAGCATGTGATGGCCGCCCGCGGCGGCGACTTCCAGCGCGCGCCGCGCGCCGCGCTGGCCGACGACGTCCGCGAGATCAGGTGCGGCGGGCGTTGGCAGGCCGTCGAGACAGGGCGCCGCGACCGGCGCGAGCCGGCCGTCCGGCGCATCGGCGAGGTGCGCGCACAGCGCCGGCAGGTCGCGCGCACCGAATACGGTCACGCCCGGTACGAGCGCGGCCTCGGCGGCGCTGTCGAGCGGCAGGTACAGCTCGGGCGGACGCGATGTCGCGACGGAATCGCGCGGTGCGCCGGCATCCAGGCCCGCGTCGCCTGCGGCGCCCGCGCCGGATGTGTCCGCCCGCCAGTCCCGCGCGACGCCGCACGCCATCGCGAACGCGCCGCGCATCGGCCGCAGCGCGCCGGTCAGCGACAGCTCGCCCGCGAATTCGCGGCCGGCCAGCGCGTCGGCGGGGATCTGGCCGTTCGCGGCGAGGATGCCGAGCGCGATGGGCAGGTCGAAGCGGCCGGATTCCTTCGGCAGGTCGGCGGGCGCCAGATTGACTGTGATGCGGCGCACCGGGAATTCGAATCCGCAGTTCTGCAGCGCGGCGCGTACGCGCTCGCGGCTTTCGCGGACTTCGAGATCGGGCAGGCCGACGATCGAGAACGACGGCAACCCGTTGGCGAGATGGACTTCGACGGTGACGTCCGGCGCGCGGCCGGAGGCGGGCGCGCGACTGCGCACCACGGCGAGCGACATGGCGAGGCTCCTGCATGACAGGCGGCGACGGCCGTTCGGGGCCGCATGCCGCGGGAATCGGAGAAATCGGTGCGCGCTTGCCGGCGTGGCGCGGGGAAAGAACGAGGTGTTGCGAACGACGAACAGCGATGGACTGCGAAGAGCGATGGACTGCGAAGAGCGGAGGGTGCTGCGAAGAGCGACGGACGACGAAGAGCGGAGGAAGGTGGCGGGCGCGGGGCGCACGAGGCGGCCCCGCGCCCGGACCTTGCTGCCGGGTGGACGTCAGGCCTGCGGGGCGGCGAGCTTCTGCTCGAGTTCCGCGACGCGCTTTTCGAGTTCCTCGAGGCGCACGCGGGTGCGGGCGAGCACCTGTGCCTGGGTGTCGAATTCCTCGCGCGTGACGAGGTCGAGCTTCGAGAAGCCTTGCGACAGCATGGCCTTCACGTTGCGCTCGACGTCCTTGGCCGGCGAGTTTTTCAGCAAATCGCTGACGCGCGACTGCAGATCGTTGAAAACGTCGCTGGGTTGCTTCATGTGATTCCCCTTCCTTGCACAAAAAATGTGCATCTTCAGTTGCGTACGTGCCCATGATGCACGCATGACCGGAAATGGTGCGCGCGGGGCGCAAATTCCGGGCATGGCGCCCGCATGGGTGAATGGCCCGGCGATCCGGGACGTGCGTGCACTCTAGCAACGATCCTTTCGCCGCGCCAGCAAACCGGCCGATGTTGGCCATTCGGCCGGGCTCTGGCGCCTTACACCGCAAGATATGACCCCGTTCCGGAGCCCTTCGAGACGGTGTTCGGGCAAACATGGCATGCGAGTTGCTGAGAAGAGTCCGTCACAACATTCCAACTCTATTCGACGGGACAACCCAGCGAGAGGACTTCATGAAACTCATTACCGCAATCATCAAGCCGTTCAAGCTCGATGAGACGCGCGAAGCGCTGTCGGCGCTTGGCGTCTCGGGCATCACGGTGACGGAGGTGAAAGGGTTCGGGCGCCAGAAGGGGCATACCGAGCTGTACCGCGGCGCCGAATACGTGGTCGATTTCCTGCCGAAGATGAAGATCGAGGCGGCCGTGTCCGACGATCTCGTGGACCAGGCGGTGGAAGCGATCGAGCGGGCCGCGCGCACGGGCAAGATCGGCGACGGCAAGATCTTCGTCACGCCGATCGAACAAGTGATCCGGATTCGCACCGGGGAGACAGGCGCGGACGCGCTGTAACAGAACAGACAAGACAAGCGACAAGAGGAAACCCAAGATGCGCAAACTTCTGATGTCCCTGCTGATGGCCGGCTCGCTGATCGCGGCCGGCGTCGGTTCCGCGCTCGCGGACGACGCGGCGTCCGCCGCGGCTGCTTCGGCGCCCGCCGCCGCTGCTTCCGACGCATCGGCCGCCGCCGCACCGGCCGCTTCGGCGCCGGCTGCCGACGCATCCGCCACCGCCGCCGCACCGGCTTCGGGCGCGGCCGACGCATCGGCTGCCGCCGCCGCGTCCGCGCCGGCTGCACCGGCCGCGCCGACGGCCCCGTTCTCGGTCGATTCGTCGAAGATCAGCGCGGGCGACACCGCGTGGATGCTGACGTCCACCGCGCTCGTGCTGTTCATGACGATCCCCGGCCTCGCGCTGTTCTACGCGGGCATGGTCCGCAAGAAGAACGTGCTCGCGACCGTGATGCAGAGCTTCGCGATCACCGCGGTGATCACGGTGCTGTGGACGGTGGTCGGCTACAGCCTCGCGTTCACGCCGGGCAACGGCTTCATCGGCGGCCTGTCGCGCGTGTTCCTGCACGGCATGAACTACATCAAGGGCGACAAGGCAACCACGCTGACCGTCAGCCACCTCGCGTCGACGATTCCGGAATCGGTCTACTTCGTCTATCAGATGACGTTCGCGATCATCACGCCGGCGCTGATCTGCGGCGCGTTCGCGGATCGCATGAAGTTCTCGGCGATGCTCGTGTTCATGACGCTCTGGTCGCTGATCGTCTATGTGCCGATCGCGCACATGGTGTGGGAGCCGACCGGCTGGCTGTCGGCCGACGGTGTGCTCGACTTCGCGGGCGGCACGGTGGTGCACATCAACGCCGGTATCGCGGGCCTCGTGTCGTGCCTCGTGCTCGGCAAGCGCGTCGGCTACGGCCGCGAATCGATGGCGCCGCACAACCTGGTGCTGACGATGATCGGCGGCTCGATGCTGTGGGTCGGCTGGTTCGGCTTCAACGCGGGTTCCGCGGTCGCGGCCGACGGCCGTGCCGGCTTCGCGATGCTGACGACGCAAGTCGCCACCGCCTGCGCGGCGCTCGGCTGGATGTTCGCCGAGTGGATCGCCAAGGGTAAGCCTTCGGTGCTCGGCATCGTGTCGGGCGCGGTCGCGGGTCTCGTGGCGATCACGCCGGCAGCCGGCTTCGTCGGCGTGGCGGGCGCGCTCGTGATCGGCATCGCGGCGGGTGTGATCTGCTTCTGGTCGGCGACGTGGCTCAAGTCGAAGCTCGGCTACGACGATTCGCTCGACGCGTTCGGCGTGCATGGCGTGGGCGGGATTCTCGGCGCGCTGCTGACGGGCGTATTCGCGGTCAAGGACATCGGCGGCTTCGACGGCAGCCTGCTGCTGCAGGCGAAGGGCGTGCTGATCACGCTGGTCTACAGCGGCGTGCTGAGCTTCGTGCTGCTGAAGCTGATCGACCTGACGATGGGCCTGCGCGTGACCGAAGAGGAAGAGCGCGAAGGTCTCGACGTGATCCTGCACGGCGAACACGTGGAATAAGTCACACGAATCAACGGCGGGCCGCCGCGCAGACGGCGCCCGCCCCGAATGAGCGCAGCGACTTCGGCCCGCCCACCCGGCGGGCTTTTTTTCTCCTGTCACCCACTGCCGTAGCGGATAACCCTTCACTCTATCGGGTCAATAGCCGAAAACTTCCTCGATATCCTTGCGAAGCCGGGAACAATCCCCAAATGGGCAAGGCAATTGCTCTACAATCTTCATTCTCCCGCTCGCGAGTGATTCATGGTTCCCCACCTCGTTACCGCGTTGAACGGTCCGCTGCTCGAACTCGAGCAGAAGATCCTCGACGCGACGCCTGCGATCGAACGCTGGTTCAGGCTCGAATGGCAGGAACACACCCCGCCGTTCTATTGTTCGGTGGACCTGCGCAATGCCGGCTTCAAGCTGGCGCCCGTCGACGCGAACCTGTTTCCCGGCGCGTTCAACAATCTGCCGTCCGAAGTGCTGCCGCTCGCCGTGCAGGCCGCGATGGCCGCGATCGAGAAGATCTGCCCGGACGCGAAGAATCTGCTCGTGATTCCCGAGCTGCCGACCCGCAACGCGTTCTACCTGGAAAACGTCGCACGGCTCGCGACGATCATGCGCCAGGCCGGCCTGCACGTGCGCTTCGGCTCGCTCGACCCCAGCATCACCGACATGACGCCGATCACGCTGGCCGACGGCCAGAAGATCGTGCTCGAACCGCTCGAGCGTTCGCAGCGCCGCCTCGGCCTGAAGAATTTCGATCCGTGCTCGATCCTGCTGAACAACGACCTGTCGGCCGGCATCCCGGCCGTGCTGGAAAACCTGCACGAGCAATATCTGCTGCCGCCGCTGCACGCGGGCTGGGCCGTGCGCCGCAAGTCGACGCACTTCGCGTGCTACGACGACGTCGCGAAGAAGTTCGCGAAGATGGTCGGCGTCGATCCGTGGATGGTGAATCCGTATTTCGCGCACGTCGAAGGCGTCGACTGGCAGGCGCATGAAGGCGAGCAGGCGCTCGCCGACGCGATTGACGGCGTGCTGAAGAAGATCGCGCGCAAGTATCGCGAATACGGGATCAGCGAGAAGCCGTACGTCGTCGTGAAGGCCGACGCGGGCACCGCGGGCCGCGGCGTGATGACCGTGCACGACGCGGCCGAGATCGGCCGCATGACGAAGGCCGAGCGCGCGCAGATGGCCGAATCGAAGGCCGGCCTCGCGGTGCGCGACGTGATCGTGCAGGAAGGCGTCTACACGTTCGAGCGCGTTGGCGACGAAGTGGCCGAGCCGGTCGTGTACATGATCGACCGCTACGTGGTCGGCGGCTTCTACCGCACGCACGGCGGCCGCGAGCGCGACCAGAACCTGAACGCGCCCGGCATGCACTACGTGCCGCTCGGCTTCGAGCACACCGCGCTGCCGGATGCCGGCGCCAAGCCGGGCGCCGCGCCGCCGAACCGTTTCTACATGTACGGCGTGGTCGCGCGGCTGTCGCTGATCGCGTCGTCGATCGAACTGGAAAAGACCGACCCCGAAGCGATCCAGGTGTAACGGACCTTCGCTACGTACAGGACCCGCATGGACATTCTTTTTATCGCCGACCCGCTCGAGCGTTTCAAGATCTACAAGGATTCGACCTACGCGATGATGGCGGAGGCCGCCCGGCGCGGGCATGCGGTGTACGCGTGCGAACCGCGCCACCTCGCGTGGACGGGCTCGGCGGTCGAGGCCGACGTGCGGCGCATCGCGTTCGTCGGCGAACTGGACGATCTGCATCGCGACACCTGGTTCGACGCGGGCGCGGTCGACGCGCGCCGCCTCGAATCGTTCGGCGCGGTGCTGATGCGCAAGGATCCGCCGTTCGACATGGAGTACGTGACGTCGACGTGGCTGCTCGAGCTGGCCGAGCGCGCCGGCGCGCGCGTGTTCAACAAGGCGCAGTCGATCCGCGATCATTCGGAGAAGCTCGCGATCGGCGAGTTTCCGCAGTTCGTCGCGCCGACGCTCGTCACGCGCGACGCGAAGCGTCTGCGCGCGTTCCACGCCGAGCACGGCGACGTGATCCTGAAGCCGCTCGACGGGATGGGCGGGATGGGCGTGTTCCGCGTGAAGCCGGACGGCATGAACCTCGGCTCGATCGTCGAGATGCTGAGCCACGACGGCACGCGCTCGGTGATGGCGCAGAAGTTCATTCCCGAGATCAAGGCGGGCGACAAGCGCATCCTGCTGATCGGCGGCGAGCCGGTGCCGTATTCGCTCGCGCGGATTCCGCAGGGCAGCGAGGTGCGCGGCAATCTCGCCGCGGGCGGGCTCGGCGTCGCGCAGCCGCTCACACCGCGCGATCGCGAGATCGCCGACACGCTGGGGCCCGTGCTCGCGTCGCGCGGGCTGTTGCTGGTCGGGCTCGACGCGATCGGCGACTGGCTGACCGAGGTCAACGTCACGAGCCCGACGTGTTTCCGCGAGATCATGGAGCAGACGGGCTTCGACGTCGCCGCGATGTTCGTCGACGCGCTGGAGCGTGCGGCCGCGTAGGCCGCCTCCCGCACAACCCCGGCGGCGGCCGCGCAGGTCCCCCGTCGCCGGAGCAGCTTGACCGGCCTGCTACAATGCCCGCTTGCCCGGTGCCGTGATCGGCGCACCGAAGGCCCGGCGGTCGGGCCGACACTGTTGCAAGGCTGAACATGAAACGTTCCCCATACTCGCTACGCTCATTGCCCCGCCGCGGGGTATCGGCCCGCCAGGGGCGGCCGGGAGCGATCTGACATGGCCGGGATCCTCATCATCGCGCACGCTCCGCTCGCCACCGCGCTGCGGGATTGCATCGCGCACATCTACGGCGGCGTGCCCGCCCGCATCGGCTGCATCGACGTGATGGCCGACAGCGATCCGGCCCAGGTGATGGCGTTCGCGCACGCGGAACTCGCGCGGCTGCGCGAAGAGAACGGCGTGGTCGTGCTGACCGACATGTACGGCGCGACGCCCGCGAACATCGCGGGCCAGCTCGCGAAGCTCGACAACGTGCGCGTGCTGGCCGGCGTGAACCTGCCGATGCTCGTGCGGGCCGTCTGCTACCGCACCGTGCCGCTCGACAAGCTGGTCGACAAGGCGCTGTCCGGCGGCGCGAAGGGCGTCCACGAGGTGTCGTCCGGCACGCCGCCGCCGCCGAGCGAAACCGGCTGTGGCCAGTGCGCGCCGATTCCGCCCGAACCGCAGCCGCGCACCGAATCGCACTGAGCCTGGCGTTTTTCGTTTTAGACCGACCCGCCTGCGCGCGCCGCCGGCGGTCCCGACCGACCCGACCGAGAATCATGCTTCAACAAGAAACCACCATCGTCAATAAATTGGGGCTGCATGCGCGCGCATCGGCCAAGCTTACGCAACTGGCCGGCAACTTCCAGTCGGAAGTCTGGATGACACGCAACGGGCGCAAGATCAATGCGAAGAGCATCATGGGCGTGATGATGCTGGCGGCCGGCATCGGCAGCACCGTGACGATCGAGACCGAAGGGCCCGACGAGCGGGAAGCGATGGACGCGCTGCTGAAGCTGATCGCCGACAAGTTCGGCGAAGGTCAGTGATCGCTACGCGGGATCGTTGCCGTTTCCAGCCAGAATGCCGCGGATGTCGCGGCATTTTTTTCGTCGGAAGCATTGATGCGAAATGCGCAATGCTGCGCTGCATGCAGTCAGCAGGGAGTCGCGGAATTTATAATCGCTAACCGGGGTCATAAGCGCATCGCAGCAGTGTGCCGCGGCTTTACTTGTACAGAGGAGGTGCGCGTGTCCTTCACGCTGCATGGCATTCCCGTCTCACGAGGTATCGCGATCGGGCGAGCGTACCTGATCGCGCCGGCGGCGCTCGACGTCGCCCATTACCTGATCGAGGCCAACCAGACCGACGCCGAGGTGGAGCGATTCCGCACCGCGCTCGACGTCGTGCGTCGCGAGCTCGAAGCGCTGCGCGCCGACCTGACCGACGACACCCCGAGCGAAGTCGGCGCATTCATCGACGTCCACACGATGATCCTGAGCGACGAGATGCTCGTGCAGGAAACCATCGACCTGATCCGCACGCGCCGCTACAACGTCGAATGGGCGCTGACCGAGCAGCTCGAACTGCTCACGCGCCATTTCGACGACATCGAGGACGAATATCTGCGCGAGCGCAAGGCCGACATCGAGCAGGTGGTCGAGCGCGTGCTGAAGGCGCTCGCCGGCGCGCCGTCCGCATCGCAGGCGCTCGACGGCGCGGCCCGGAACGGCACCAACGAGATGATCGTGGTCGCGCACGACATCGCGCCGGCCGACATGATGCAGTTCAAGACGCAGTCGTTCCAGGCGTTCGTCACCGATCTCGGCGGCCGCACGTCGCACACGGCGATCGTCGCGCGCAGCCTCGGCATTCCGGCCGCGGTCGGCGTCCAGCATGCGAGCGCGCTGATCCGCCAGGACGACCTGATCATCGTCGATGGCGACCAGGGCATCGTGATCGTCGATCCGGCGCCGATCGTTCTCGAGGAATACTCGTACCGCCAGTCCGAGAAGCTGCTGGAGCAACGCAAGCTGCAGCGCCTGAAGTTCTCGCCGACGCAAACGTTGTGCGGCACGAAGATCGACCTGTACGCGAACATCGAACTGCCCGACGACGCGAAGGCGGCCGTCGAGGCCGGCGCGGTCGGCGTCGGGCTGTTTCGCTCCGAGTTCCTGTTCATGCATCAGAAGGAGATGCCGGAAGAGGAGGAGCAGTTCGCCGCGTACAAGCGGGCCGTCGAGTGGATGAAGGGCATGCCGGTGACGATCCGCACGATCGACGTCGGCGCCGATAAACCGCTCGAGGCGCTCGACGAAGGCTACGAAACGGCGCCGAACCCGGCGCTCGGGCTGCGCGCGATCCGCTGGAGCCTGTCCGAGCCGCAGATGTTCCTCACGCAGTTGCGCGCGATCCTGCGCGCTTCCGCGTTCGGCCAGGTGAAGATCCTGATCCCGATGCTCGCGCACGCGCAGGAGATCGACCAGACGCTCGACCTGATCCGCGAGGCGAAGCGCCAGCTCGACGACGCGGGGCTCGCGTACGATCCGAACGTGCGTCTCGGCGCGATGATCGAGATTCCGGCCGCGGCGATCGCGCTGCCGCTGTTCCTGAAGCGCTTCGATTTCCTGTCGATCGGCACGAACGACCTGATCCAGTACACGCTCGCGATCGATCGCGCCGACAACGCGGTCGCGCACCTGTACGACCCGCTGCATCCGGCCGTGCTGCACCTGATCGCGTACACGTTGCGCGAAGCGAAGCGCGCGGGCGTGTCGGTGTCGGTGTGCGGGGAGATGGCGGGCGACCCGGCGCTCACGCGCCTGTTGCTCGGGATGGGGCTCACCGAGTTCTCGATGCACCCGAGCCAGCTGCTCGTCGTGAAGCAGGAGATCCTGCGTGCGCACCTGAAGGCGCTCGAAAAGCCGACGGCCGACGTGCTGGCCGCGTTCGAGCCGGAAGAAGTGCAGGCGGCGCTGCAGCGGCTGTCGGTCGCCGAGCCGCGGGCGGATGCGGCCGCATAGGCGTTTTCGTCGCCGCTAACTGTAGAGAAGTGTTACGCATGCGCGGTCCGGCGCATGCCTGTCGCGCGTCAGTGCCGGCCCCCGCACACGGGGCAGTCGGCCTGGCGCGCGATTTTCATCGTCGTCCATTCCATCCGCAGCGAATCGAGCATCATCAGCCGCCCGTTGAGCGTCTTGCCGATGCCGCCGATCACGCGCAGCGCCTCGGCCGCCTGCATCGCGCCGATGATCCCGACGGTCGGCGCGAATACGCCCATCGTCGCGCACGCGACTTCCTCGAACGGCTGGTCTTCCGGGAACACGCACGCATAGCAGGGCGCGGCCGCGTCGCGGAAGTCGAACGTGCTGATCTGGCCGTCGAAGCGCAGCGCGGCGCCCGACACGAGCGGCACGCCGTGCGCGACGCATGCGCGGTTGATCGCATGCCGCGTCGCGAAGTTGTCGGTGCAGTCGAGCACGACGCTCGCGTGCGGCACGTGCGCGTCGAGCCACGCATCATCGACGCGCGCCGCGACCGCGTTCACCGTCACCTCGGGATTCAGCTGCGCGAGCGTGTCGCGCCCCGATTCGACCTTGCTGCGGCCGACCGACGCCGTCGCGTGCAGGATCTGCCGCTGCAGGTTCGTGAGGTCGACCGTATCGGCGTCGACGAGCGTGAGCGTACCGACCCCCGACGCCGCGAGATACATCGCGGCGGGCGAGCCGAGGCCGCCCGCGCCGACGACGATCGCATGCGCATCGAGAAAGCGCTGCTGCGCCTCGATGCCGATTTCGTCGACGAGGATATGGCGGGAGTAGCGAAGGAGTTGGTCGTCGTTCATGGGGAATCGTGAGCGAGGCGGGCGGACGTTCGTTATTTTAGGCGCGCATGAAAAACGGGCCATCGCGGTCTTCCCGCGATGGCCCGTTGGATGCCGGCCGGCGCTTACTTCGGCGCGGAGGCGGGCTTCGGTGCGGAAGCCGGCTTCGCGGCGCTCGCGCCCGATGCCTTTGCACTTGCGGCAGCCTTGGCGGCCGGGCTCTTCGTCGTGCTCTCGGCGAGCAGCGACTTCGATTCCTGGACCGGCTTGCCTTCGAGCTTGTTGAGCGCCTGCTGCATCATGAAGTCGTCGGCGCTGCCGAACTCGATCGGCTTGCGATCGCGATCCTTCTGGCGCTGCTCCGGCGTCTTCTTGTCGTTCTGCTCCTCGAGAATGCGCAGCTGATCCAGCCGGCGCTGCTCGCGCTCTTCCTGTTCCTTCTTCTCGTTCGGATCCTGCGTGTTCGCGAGGTGGTTCGTGTAGTCGACCTCGCGCGTCACGAGCACGTCGTCCGGATCGCCGTCCGCGTACTGATCGACCGGCACGTCCGGCGTGATGCCCTTGTTCTGGATCGAACGGCCGCTCGGCGTGTAGTAGTACGCGGTGGTCAGGCGCAGCGCGGTGTCGGCCGTCATCGGGCGGACCGTCTGCACCGAACCCTTGCCGAACGTCGTCTTGCCCATGATCTGCGCGCGCTTCGAATCCTGCAGCGCACCGGCGACGATTTCCGATGCGGACGCCGAATACGCGTTCGTCAGCACGATCATCGGCACGGTCTTGAAGACGGGCGGCAGGTTCTTCAGCGGATCGCCGTCGAAGGACGGCAGGCGATAGTTGTCGTATGTATCGCGGTAGACCTGCTTCGAATCGGGGATCTGGCCGTTGGTCGACACGACGACCGAGTCGGGCGGCAGGAATGCGCCGGCCACGCCGACCGCGCTCTGCAGCAGGCCGCCGCCGTTGTTGCGCAGGTCGAGGATCAGCCCCTTCAGGTTCGGCTGCTGGCGCGCGATGTCCTGCAGCTTCTGCGCGAGATCGGGCGTCGTGCGCTCCTGGAAGCTCGTGATGCGGATGTACGCGTAGCCCGGGTCGAGCATCTTCATCTTCACGCTCTGGACCTTGATGATCGCGCGCGTGACGGTGACGGGGAACGTGCGGTCGTCGCTCTTGCGGAAGATCGTCAGCGTGACCTTGGTGCCCGGCTCGCCGCGCATCTGCTTGACGGCCTTGTCGAGGGTCATGCCGCGCACCGGCTTGTCGTTGATGCGCGTGATCAGGTCGCCCGGACGGATGCCGGCGCGGAATGCGGGGGTATCCTCGATCGGCGAGATCACCTTGACGAGGCCGTCTTCCTGCGAGATCTCGATGCCGAGGCCCGCGAAGCGGCCCTTCGTCTGCTCCTGCAGCTCGTCATAGTCGGTCTTGTCGAGGAACGACGAGTGCGGATCGAGGCTCGACACCATGCCCTTGATCGCGGCCGTCAGCAGCTTCTTGTCGTCGACCGGTTCGACGTACTCGCGCTTGATCTGCCCGAATACTTCCGCGAACAGGCGGAGCTGGTCGAGGGGAAGCGGCGCCGTGGCGGTCTGCTCGGCCGATGCGGAAACCTGCAGCGTGGCGAACACGCCCGTGGCGAGGCCCGCGGCAATCAGGCCGATGTTCTTCAAATTCATTCGCATAGAGAGTCTGGTGCGGTCGGGAAGCGCGTGGCGGTAGCGGGGATGTAGCGGACAAGTATAACTGTTCGTCCGATTACTCAGTGGAACGGCGCGAAAAGCGTCGAAAAGGCCGCTGAGGGCCCGGCCGGGGCGCCGCCGGGCGCGCTGCGGGGTTCGAAAGCGGTTTCGACCGCGGCAGGGCCGCGAAGGTTCGCGCGGCGTGCGGGCCGAGGCCGGAGCCCGACGCGCCGCGCCGGAACGCCACCTCGGCCACCTCGGCCGCCGCGCCGGGCGTCAGCCCGCCTTGCCCTGCTTCGCGACGGCGGCCTGAGCCTGCGCGATCGCGTCCTGGTCGCCGAGGTAATAGTGCTTGATCGGCTTCAGGTTCTCGTCGAGTTCATACACGAGCGGCACGCTGTTCGGGATGTTCAGGCCGACGATGTCGCTGTCCGAGATGCCGTCGAGGTACTTGATCAGCGCGCGCAGCGAGTTGCCGTGCGCGGCGATCAGCACCTGCTTGCCGGCGCGCACCGCCGGCGCGATCGACTCGTTCCACAGCGGCAGCACGCGCGCGACCGTGTCCTTCAGGCATTCGGTGAGCGGCAGCTGCTCGCGCGGCACCTTCGCGTAGCGCGGGTCGTCGAACGGCGCGCGCTCGTCGGTCGGCTCGAGCGCGGGCGGCGGCGTGTCGTAGCTGCGGCGCCACACGAGCACCTGCTCGTCACCGAACTTCGCGGCCGTTTCCGCCTTGTTCAGGCCCGACAGCGCACCGTAGTGGCGCTCGTTCAGGCGCCACGAGTGGACGACCGGCAGGTACATCAGGTCCATCTTGTCCTGCACGTGCCACAGCGTGCGGATCGCGCGCTTGAGCACCGACGTGTACGCGATGTCGAACGTGTAGCCGGCCTCCTTGAGCAATTCGCCGGCCTGGTAGGCCTCGTTGCGACCCTGTTCGGTCAGGTCGACGTCGACCCAGCCGGTGAAGCGGTTTTCCTTGTTCCACGTCGATTCGCCGTGGCGGATGAGAACGAGTTTGTACATGGATCTTGCGGTCGGTAGTGATAGGGAAGCGGGGCGCGTCGCGCGGCGCCCGGACCGGGCCCGCCATCGCGCAAGGCGGTTATTTTATAATGGCGGGATTGTCCTCATCCGATTTCTCTTTTTCCGGCGGCATTCCGTGACGTTCTTTACCCATTACACGAACCTGGCCCTTATCGCGATCCTGCTGGTTTCCGGCGGCCTGCTGGCGTGGCCGGCCTTGCGCCGCGGCCGCGGCGGCCTGTCGGCCGCGGAGGCGACGCAGCTCATCAATCGCCGCAACGCGGTCGTGATCGACCTGCGCGCCGCGTCGGATTTCGCCGCCGGCCACCTGCCGTCGGCGCGCCAGATCGCGGCGGGCGAGATCGGCGCGAAAATTGCGCAGGTCGCGAAGAACAAGAGCACCCCGGTGCTGCTCGTCTGCCAGAACGGCCAGCAGTCGCAGAAGGCGGCGCGCGAGGTCGAGGCGGCCGGTTACGCCGAGGTGCACGTGCTCGAGGGCGGCGTGGCCGCCTGGCAGCAGGCCGGGATGCCGGTCGTCAAACAAGGAGTGGCGAAGTGAACAAGGTTTTGATGTACAGCACGCAGGTGTGTCCGTATTGCATGCAGGCCGAGCGCCTGCTGAAGCTGCGCGGCGTCGAGCAGATCGAAAAGGTGCTGATCGATCGCGATCCGGCCCGCCGCGAGGAAATGATGACGCGCACGGGGCGCCGCACGGTGCCGCAGATCTATATCGGCGACACGCACGTCGGCGGTTACGACGATCTGTCGAAGCTCGACCGCGAAGGCGGCCTCGTGCCGCTTCTGCAAGCGGCCTGATTAGGGCAGAATGGCCGCCGGCCGCGCCGCGGCTTGGGCGCGCAGGATTCATCCGTGGCGGCCGGCGAGAAGCCGGGCCGCCCCGTCACCACTTTTAGGGAAACACCATGTCCGACGTCGAAAACCAACCGTTCTTCAACATCCAGCGCGTCTACCTGAAGGATATGTCGCTCGAGCAGCCGAATTCGCCGGCGATCTTCCTCGAGCAGGACATGCCGTCGGTTGAAGTCGAAGTCGACGTCAAGGCCGACCGCCTCGCGGAAAGCGTGTTCGAAGTCGTCGTGTCGGGTACCGTCACCGCGAAGGTGAAGGACAAGGTCGCGTTCCTGATCGAAGCGAAGCAGGCCGGCATTTTCGACATCCGCAACATTCCGGACGAACAGCTCGATCCGCTCGTCGGCATCGCGTGCCCGACGATCCTGTTCCCGTACCTGCGCTCGAACATCGCCGACGCGATCACGCGCGCCGGCTTCCCGCCGATCCACCTGGCCGAAATCAACTTCCAGGCGCTGTACGAGCAGCGTCTCGCGCAGCTTCAGCAGCAGGCCGGCGCGGCAGGTGCACCGAACGGCGCGCCGAATGGCACGACGCTGAACTGACGTTTCGCTCGGACCGGTGCTGGGTATGAAAGTAGCCGTTCTCGGCGCCGGTGCTTGGGGCACCGCGCTCGCGGGCCATCTGGCCGCGCGGCACGATACGCTTCTGTGGGCGCGCGACGCCGCGCTCATCGCCGGGCTGCAGGCCCGGCACGAAAATTCCCGCTATCTTGACGGCATCGCGCTGCCTGCTGCGCTGCGCTACGACGCCGATCTCGGCGCCGCGCTCGCGCATGGCGCCGCGGACGACGCGCTGTGCGTGATCGCCGCGCCGGTGGCCGGGCTGCGCACGCTGTGTCACGCGATGCGCGACGCGGGTTGCGTGCCCGCGCACGTCGTCTGGGTCTGCAAGGGCTTCGAGGCCGACACGCACCTGCTGCCGCACCAGGTGATCGCGGCCGAGTTGCCCGAACAGCGGAGCAACGGCGTGCTGTCGGGCCCGAGTTTCGCGCGCGAGGTCGGGCAGTCGCTGCCCGTCGCATTGACGGTGGCGAGCGCGTCGGCCGAGTGCCGCGAGCGCACGCTCGCCGCGTTCCATCACGGCGCGATGCGGATCTATACCGGCGACGACGTGGTCGGCGTCGAGGTCGGCGGCGCGGTGAAGAACGTGCTGGCGATCGCGACCGGCATTTCCGACGGTCTCGGCCTCGGGCTGAATGCGCGCGCCGCGCTGATCACGCGCGGCCTCGCCGAAATGTCGCGGCTCGGCGTGGCGCTCGGCGGCCGCGCGGAAACCTTCACGGGCCTGACCGGCCTCGGCGACCTGATCCTCACCGCGACGGGCGACCTGTCGCGCAACCGCACGGTCGGGCTGCAACTGGCGGCCGGCCGCACGCTGAACGACATCCTCGGTGCGCTGGGCCACGTGGCCGAAGGCGTGCGCTGCGCGCAGGCCGTGCTGGCGCTCGCGCGCGCGCAGTCGATCGAAATGCCGATCACGCAGGCCGTGTGCGGCGTGCTGTTCGACGGGATCGCGCCGCGCGACGCCGTCAGCGGCCTGCTGCGCCGCGACGCGCGCGCCGAGTAGCACGGGCGGGCGCCGCTCGGCGCGGTTGCGCCGGGCGCGCGGCGCCAAATCGGACTACGCTTGAATCGTCTCCGGCGTTCCGCGAGGGTGTCATGCTGCAGATCCATTCCACCACGCTCGATGCGCAACGCGTCGACATCACGACGCTCGACGTCGATGTGATCGTCAACGCGGCGAACGGCTCGCTGCTCGGCGGGGGCGGCGTCGACGGCGCGATCCACCGCGCGGCCGGCCCCGGCCTGCTTGCCGAGTGCCGCACGCTCGGCGGCTGCGACACCGGCGACGCGAAGCTCACGCGCGGCCACGGGCTGCCGGCGCGCTACGTGATCCACGCGGTCGGGCCGGTCTGGTATGGCGGCGCGCGCGGCGAAGCCGACCTGCTCGCGTCGTGCTACCGGCGCGCGATCGAGCTGGCCGAGGAAGTCGCCGCGACGTCGATCGCGTTTCCGGCGATCAGTTGCGGTATCTACCGCTATCCGGCGCAAGAGGCCGTCGACATCGCGGTCGGCACCGTCACCGAAATGCTGGCGCAGGCGCCGAACCTCGCACGCGTGGTGTTCGCGTGCTTTTCTTCCGACATCTACGACCTGTACCGCGCGCGGCTCGCGCGAACCTGACGCATCTGGTGCGGCGGGCCGCGCTCGGCAAGTTTCAGGCGCCGCCTTCGAAGCCGGCCTGGCGCCACGCCTCGAACACGACCACCGCGACCGTGTTCGACAGGTTCAGGCTGCGGTTGTCCGGCCGCATCGGCAGGCGCACGCGCCGTTCGTTCGGGAAGCGTTCGAGCAGCTCGGCGGGGAGGCCGCGCGTTTCCGAGCCGAACACGAACCAGTCGCCGGGCAGGAACGCGTGATCGTGGAAGCGGCCCGAGCCGCGCGTCGTGAACGCGAACATCTGCGCGGGATCGGGCGTTTCGGACGCGACGAACGCGTCCCAGTCGCGGTGCACGCGCATCTGCGCATACTCGTGATAGTCGAGGCCGGCGCGGCGCATCCGCGCGTCGTCGAGCGGAAAGCCGAGCGGCTCGATCAGGTGCAGGTGCGCGCCGGTGTTCGCGCACAGGCGGATCACGTTGCCGGTGTTCGGCGGAATTTCGGGGGCGACGAGGACGACGTTGAACATGTTTCGGTTTGGCTGGGCCGGCCGGGCCCACGCGATACACGGGTGCGCCCGGCCAGCCGGTTCGTGACGGCCGCTTGCGGGCGGCCGGCCTCTTTATCTAATTAATCCCTGGCGGTGCGCAGCGCAACCAGATTCGTCACGCGCGCGGCGCCCGCCGCCTTCAGCGCGTGCGCGGCCGCCGCGAGCGTCGCGCCGGACGTCATCACGTCGTCGACGAGCGCGATGTGGCGGCCGGCGACGCCGCCTGCCACCGCGAAAGCCGCCATCACGTTGTCGCGCCGTGCGTGCCGGTCGAGCCGCGACTGCGGTGCGGTGTCGGCGACACGCGCGAGCAAGGCCGCGTCCGCCGGCACGCCGAGCCGGCGCGCGAGCGGACGCGCGATCGCCCACGCCTGGTTGTAGCCGCGCGCGACGAGCCGCCGGTGCGACAACGGCACCGGCGCGACGAGATCGAAGCCGCTGGCGCCGCGCGTATCGTCGACCAGCCGCGCAAGCCGGGCCGCGAATTCGCCGCCGAGCGCGAGCCGCGCGTGAAACTTCAGGCCGCGCGCGAGCCCGTCGAGCGGCGGGCGGTAATCGGCGAGCGCGAGCGTCGCGTCGAACGGCGGCGGCGCGGTGCAGCATGCGTCGCACCGGTACGCGGCCGCGCGACCGGCGCCGGGGCGGCCACCGCGGGGCGGGCGCGCGTGCCCGACCCCGAGCGGCACGGCGCAAACCTCGCAGCGCAGCCGCGCTTCATTCCAGTACGCGGCATCGCAGGCGCCGCAAATCACGGTGTGTGACAAATTGCCGCATAACGCGCAGCGATTCGGCAGCGTGACCGCGGCAACGCGCACGACCAGCGCTCGAATCTGCGACAAAACGACGCGCATCGTGCGCTCGGCGGAACCGCGGACCATCGCAACACTCCAGGCATGCCGCCTCGATGAAGCTTGCGAGGCGAGCGAGTATACTTCGGGCTCTTCGCCAGTGTGCCCGACATGTCCCCAGCTTCGACTTCAACCGGCCGTCCGGCCAATGACGCCAGGCGCCTGCGGCGGATCTTCGACCGCCGTGCCGCCACGTTCGATGCGGTTGCGTTCCTGCCGCGCGAGATCGCGCAGCGGATGAACGAGCGCCTCGAATACATCAAGGTGAGCCCCGCGGCCGTGCTGGATGCGGGCTGCGGCCCGGGCGACGACCTGCCGGCGCTGCGCGCGCGCTTTCCGGAAGCGCCGGTGTTCGGCGTGGACCTGTCCGGTGCGATGCTCGCGCGGGCCGGTCAGCGCGAGGTCGAGCAGACCACCTGGCGCCGCTGGCTGCCGGCGTCGCTCGGCCGCGCGCTGGGCCAACGCGGCCCGCGCGTCGCGCAGGCCGACTTCGCTACGCTGCCGTTCCCGGGCGGCGCGTTCGACCTGATCTGGTCGAATCTCGCGCTCCACTGGCATTCGCGTCCCGATACCGTCTTCCCCGAATGGCAGCGCGTGCTGCGCGTGAACGGGCTGCTGATGTTCAGCACGCTCGGCCCCGACACGCTGCGCGAGCTGCGCGCGGCCTGCGCGGACGCGGAAGCGTCGCTCGGCGTCGCGCCGCCCGCGGCGCGCGTGATCGATTTCGTCGACATGCACGACCTCGGCGACATGCTCGTCGAGAGCGGCTTCGAGATTCCCGTGATGGACCAGGAAGTGCTGACCGTCACCTACCAATCCCCCGATTCGCTGCTCGCCGACGTGCGCCGCTGGGGCGCCTATCCGTTCGAGCGCACGGCGCCGCAGCACGCGACGCGGCGCTTTCGCGCGGCGCTCGGCGATGCGCTGGACGCGCGCCGGCGCGAGGACGGCACGATCCCGCTCACGTTCGAGGTGATCTACGGCCACGCATGGAAGGCCGTGCCGCGCACGACCGCGGAAGGGCACGGGATCGTGCGCATCGAGGACATCGGCAAGGGGCGTCCGAAGAATCGGTAAAGCGGTAAAGAGGGGTTTTGTTATGTCCGAAATTAGCGGCGCAAAGCGGGGTCGAATTGGCGGCAAAAACGGCCGGGAAGCTTGTCGCGCTTGGCTTGGCGGGCGATAGGCGCTTGCTTGTGGATGCCATTGAACCCGCCTATAATGCGTCAGCTTGTCGTCCCGGGGTCCCCGCAATACGGGGCGGCGAGTCCGATGCAGGCATGCATCGCATGCCATTCGCGTGAGGCGGCGATGGAAGCAGCGAGCGTTTTGGCGAAGACGGCGGACAGCGAACCGGTCCTCGAAGACTGGCTGATGAAACGCAACTGTTCGGTGTCGCCACGCCAGTTCGTGCTGTTTTACGCGTCGCTCGCGGGCTTCTCGCTGGCGATCGCGGCGTTGCTGATGTGGAGAGGGGCCTGGCTTGTCATGCCCTTCACCGGCATCGAGTTGCTGGCGGTGGGTGTCGCGTTTGCGATCCATGCTCGCCATGCGGTCGATTACGAGCGCATCAGGCTGTTCCCGCACCGGCTCGTGATCGAGCGGATGGATGCGGAGCGGCTCACGCAGATCGAATTCAACCCGCGCTGGGTGCGGGTCGAGCCGGGTGCGACGCCACGCGATCCGATTCGACTGGTATCGCGTGGGCAGACCGTCGTAATCGGGCAGCATCTCGCGCAGTACAAGCGTGCGCAGTTCGCCGACGAACTGCGCGTGTCGCTCAGGCGCTGCGGCTGACGAGGCGCAGTCATCGGCCGGAACAGGCCGGCGGCTTGCGACGGGGGAGGGTTTGAATGGAAATTTTGGGTAAGGATGCTATGAAAACAATCAAGCGAGCCCTCGCGGGCGTGCTGGCATGCAGCGGATTGCTCTTTGCCGGTGCGGCCCTGGCGGTCGGTGATAGCCCGGGCGGCCCCCGTGTCAACGAGATCAACTTTCAGCCGCCTGTCACGAAGATCGCCGAGGAGCTCTACGATCTCCACACGATGATGCTGATCCTGTGTACGGTGATCTTCGTCGGCGTGTTCGGCGTGATGTTCTATTCGATCTTCGCGCACCGCAAATCCAAGGGCCACAAGGCCGCCAATTTCCATGAAAGCACGACCGTCGAGATCATCTGGACGATCGTGCCGTTCGTCATCGTCGTGCTGATGGCGCTGCCGGCGACGAAGGCCGTCGTCGCGATGAAGGACACGACGAACGCCGATCTCACGATCAAGGTCACCGGCTACCAGTGGAAGTGGGGCTACGACTACGTGAAGGGTCCGGGCGAGGGCATCGGCTTCCTGTCGACGCTGACCACCCCGCGCGACGCAGTGATGGGCAAGAAGCCGATCACCGACACCTATCTGCAGGAAGTCGACAATCCGCTCGTCGTGCCGGTCAACAAGAAGATCCGCATCATCACGACCGCGAACGACGTCGTCCACTCGTGGTACGTGCCCGCGTTCGGCGTGAAGCAGGATGCGATCCCCGGCTTCGTGCGCGACACGTGGTTCAAGGCCGACAAGGTCGGCACGTTCCGCGGTTTCTGTACCGAGCTGTGCGGCAAGGAACACGCGTACATGCCGGTCGTCGTCGAAGTCCTGTCGGACGACGACTACGCGAAGTGGGTCACCGCGCAGAAGGCGAAGCTGGCCGGCGCGGCAGTCGATCCGAACAAGGTCTACACGATGGCCGAACTCGTCGCGCACGGCGAGGAAGTCTACAAGGCGAACTGCGCGGCCTGCCACCAGGTGAACGGCAAGGGCCTCGGCGCATTCCCGGCGATGGACGGCAGCCCGATCGTGAACGGCCCGATCGCCGCGCACGTCGAGCGCGTGCTGCACGGCAAGGGCGCGATGCCGTCGTGGGCGTCGCTGTCGGACCTCGACATCGCTTCGGTCGTCACGTACGAACGCAACTCGTGGGGCAACCACAAGAACGACCTGCTGCAGCCGAAGCAAGTGGCCGACGCACGCAACGGCAAGCTGCCGGAAGACACGGCGGGCGCGGCAGCGGCACCGGCCGAAGCGGCTTCGGCGCCGGCGCAAGCCGCGTCGGGCGCCGAGCAGCCGGCGGCAGCGGCATCGGCCGCGCTGTCGACGATCTACTTCGAGACGGGCAAGAGCGTGCTGCCGGCCGACGCGAAGGCGGCGATCGCCGCCGCGGCCGACTATGCGAAGGCGCATCCGGACGCGAAGCTCGCGCTGTCGGGCTTCACCGACAAGACGGGCTCGGCCGACGCGAACGCCGAACTGGCGAAGCATCGGGCGCAGGCCGTGCGCGATGCGCTGAAGGCAGCAGGCGTGGCGGAAGACCACATTATTCTCAAAAAGCCGGAAACGATCACGGGCGGGGCTGACGCGAAGGAAGCCCGGCGTGTCGAGATCGGCCCGGCGGCTTGACGTGTCGCTGAGTTAGTCGACGTATTCGCATTAGGAGATTCTCATGTCTAGCATCGGGCACGACGTAGCCGCGGACCACGCGCACGACGACCACGCGCACGAAGCCCCGCACGGCTGGCGTCGCTGGCTGTTCGCCACCAACCACAAGGACATCGGTACGCTGTACCTGCTGTTCTCGTTCATCATGTTCCTGTCGGGCGGCGTGATGGCGCTCGGCATCCGTGCGGAGCTGTTCGAGCCGGGCCTGCAGATCATGCGTCCGGAGTTCTTCAACGAACTCACGACGATGCACGGCCTGATCATGGTGTTCGGCGCGATCATGCCGGCGTTCGTCGGCTTCGCGAACTGGATGATTCCGCTGCAGATCGGCGCATCCGACATGGCGTTCGCGCGGATGAACAACTTCAGCTTCTGGCTGCTGCCGGTCGCGGCCGTGCTGCTGGTCGGCTCGTTCTTCGCGCCGGGCGGCGCGACGGCCGCCGGCTGGACGCTGTACGCGCCGCTGTCGACGCAGATGGGCCCGGGCATGGACTTCGCGATCTTCGCGGTCCACATCATGGGCGCGTCGTCGATCATGGGCGGGATCAACATCGTCGTGACGATCCTGAACATGCGCGCACCGGGCATGACGCTGATGAAGATGCCGATGTTCGCGTGGACGTGGCTGATCACCGCGTACCTGCTGATCGCGGTGATGCCGGTTCTGGCAGGCGCGATCACGATGGTGCTGTTCGACCGCCACTTCGGCACGTCGTTCTTCAACGCGGCAGGCGGCGGCGACCCGGTGATGTACCAGCACATCTTCTGGTTCTTCGGCCACCCCGAGGTGTACATCATGATTCTGCCGGCGTTCGGGATCGTGTCGCAGGTGATCCCGGCGTTCGCACGCAAGACGCTGTTCGGCTACAGCTCGATGGTGTACGCGACGGCATCGATCGCGATCCTGTCGTTCATGGTCTGGGCACACCACATGTTCGCGACGGGCATGCCGGTCACCGGCCAGCTGTTCTTCATGTACGCGACGATGCTGATCGCGGTGCCGACGGGCGTGAAGGTGTTCAACTGGCTCGCGACGATGTGGCGCGGCTCGATGACGTTCGAAACCCCGATGCTGTTCGCGATCGGCTTCCTGTTCGTGTTCACGTTCGGCGGCCTGACGGGCCTGATGCTCGCGATGGCGCCGCTCGACATCCAGTATCACGGCACCTACTTCGTGGTCGCGCACTTCCACTACGTGCTGGTGGCCGGTTCGCTGTTCGCGCTGTTCTCGGGCTGGTACTACTGGGCGCCGAAGTGGACGGGCTGGATGTACAACGAGACGCGCGGCAAGATCCACTTCTGGGCGTCGATGATCTTCTTCAACCTGACGTTCTTCCCGATGCACTTCGTCGGTCTCGCGGGCATGCCGCGCCGCTATGCGGACTACCCGGCGCAGTTCACGGACTTCAACCAGGTGGCGACGATCGGCGCATTCGGCTTCGGCCTCGCGCAGGTGTACTTCCTGTTCGCGGTCGCGCTGCCGGCCTACCGTGGCGGCGGCGACCTGGAAAAGGCGTCGGACAAGCCGTGGGATGGCGCGACGGGCCTCGAGTGGACGGTGCCGAGCCCGGCTCCGTTCCACACGTTCGAGCAACCGCCGCACGTCGAGTAAGTTTCACCGAGCGTTCCGCCGCTGCCTGCCGCGCAGGCAGGCGCGGCGGGCGCGGAACGGAAGTTTCAGCGAAGTTTCAGATGACCCGGAATCCATCAGAAAGACGAACGCCCGAGCAGATTCGCGCGGGCAACAAGCGGCTCGGCCTCACCCTGCTCGTCATCGCCGCCGTTTTTTTCGTGGGTGTCGTGATCAAGCAGTGGTGGCTGTCCACCCACTGATGCAGCAACTGACGCAGTAGCGAGGAAGTCGTCGTATGTCGAAGCCGGAAGAGGGCGCCGTGGATCGCGCGTTCAATCGTTCGATGCTGGTGAAGCTCTTCGTCGTGGCCGGGCTGATGTTCGGTTTCGGCTTCGCGCTGATCCCGATGTATCGGGCGATCTGCCAGATCACCGGCATCAACAACCTGGTGCAGCGCGATGTCAGCGCGCGCGAGGTGAAGAACTCGCAGGTCGACACCAGCCGCACGGTGTCGGTCGAGTTCGATGCGAACGCACGCGGGCCGCTCGGGTTCAAGCCGGAGCACAACAGCCTCGACGTGCATCCGGGCGAACTGACGACGATCGTGTACGACGTGACGAACGGGCAGGGCCGGCCGGTCGTGGCGCAGGCGATTCCGAGCTACGCGCCGAAGCAGGCGACGGAGTTCTTCAAGAAGATCGAGTGCTTTTGCTTCACGCAGCAGACGCTGACCGCGAACGAGTCGCGCAAGATGCCGGTGGTGTTCGTGATCGACCCGAAATTGCCGAAGGACGTGAAGACGATCACGCTGTCGTACACGTTCTTCGAGCTGAATACCCCGGCCACGCCGGCACCGGCGCAGCGCAGTACGGCGGCGGCGCAGGGTGCGGCGAAGCCGGACGCATGACGAAGGAGGCGGGGCGATGACGGAAGTCAAGCGGAGCGGAACGTTCGGTCAGGCGCTGAAAGCGGTGCTGTGGTCGTTCTTCGGGGTGCGCAAGCGGCGCGACCTGGAGGCCGACGCGACGCAGCTCAATCCGCTGCACGTGCTGATCGTCGCGTTGATCGCGGCCGGCATGTTCATCGGCGTGCTGATCCTGATCGTGCGTGCGGTCGTGGGTTGAGTAGCGGCTCGCGGCCACGAAAGAATGCAGTGCGCGGCGCCACGGCGCGGCGTGCGGGAAAGAGCGGTGGCGGTCTCGCCGCGCAAGAAATAAAGCCGGAGCGGTTTCCGGTACACAAATTGGACTGAAGTGGAGAATCAAGCATGAGCGGTCAAAACCAGACCCCGTACTATTTCGTGCCGCATCCGTCGCAGCATCCGATCAGCGCGGCCATCGGCCTGCTGGTCATGCTCGGGTCGACAGCGCTGTGGATCAACGGTCACGACTGGGCGCCCTTTACGGCGCTGCTCGGCCTGCTGTGGTTGCTCTTCACGCTGTATCACTGGTTCGGCGACGCGATCGCCGAATCGGAAGGCGGTCATTACGGCAAGAACGTCGACAAGTCGTACCGCTGGAGCATGAGCTGGTTCATCTTCTCGGAAGTCATGTTCTTCGGCGCGTTCTTCGGCGCGCTGTTCTATGCGCGTGAAATCGCGCTGCACCAGCTCGGCAGCCTCGACTACAAGCTGATCTGGCCGGACTTCTCCGCCGTGTGGCCGAACGAAGGCCCCGCCGCGCTCGCCGGTCACTTCAAGACGATGGGCCCGTGGCCGATCCCGACGCTGAACACCGCGTTCCTGCTGTCGTCGGGCGTGACGCTGACGATCTCGCACCACGCGCTGCGCGACGATCATCGCAAGAAGGCGATCGCGTGGCTGGCCGCGACGCTCGTGTTCGGTATCTGCTTCCTGTTCCTCCAGGGCTTCGAGTACTACCACGCGTACAACGAACTGAACCTGACGCTGAACTCGGGCGTGTACGGTTCGACGTTCTTCCTGCTGACCGGCTTCCACGGCTTCCACGTGTTCCTCGGCGGCACGATGCTCGCGGTGGTGCTGGTGCGGATGATCCGCGGCCACTTCAAGCCCGATCATCACTTCGCATTCGAAGGCGCCGCGTGGTACTGGCACTTCGTCGACGTCGTCTGGCTCGGCCTGTACGTCGTCGTCTACTGGCTGTAAATGGAAAAACGGCCCGCGCAGCGATGCGCGGGCCGTTTTCATTGGTGTCGCGGGCGCGGCGGCGAAGCTGCGGGCGAGACCACCCTGGCGCCGCCGCGACTCAGTCAGGCGGCGCTTTTACTTGGTGGCGCGGCCGTGCGGCTAAATGTCACGGCGGCCGGCGCGGCGACGGCATCAACGTCCGATCGGCAAACCGGTCGAATGGATCCAGCCCATCCAGTTCGCGAACAGGATGAGCAGGAACAGCGACACCGACAGCCCGACGCGGGTGGCGAGCGACCAGACCATGCGTTTCGTATGGCCGCGGTCGTGCATCATGAAGTAGAGCGCCGAGCCCATGCTGGCAATGATGAGGACGAAGGCGATGGGAACGAGTATGTGCATGACGCGAACCGGACGACGGCAATTCGAAAGGAAGAGGATAATTATCGCACTTCGCTTTCGCGAACGCGCCGGGCGGGCCGCCCGATGAAGATTCGCTGGCTGCCTGCGCTGCTGATCCTCGTCGTCGTCGCCGTCACGATCCGGCTCGGTTTCTGGCAGCGCGACCGCGCGCACCAGAAGGAAGCGCTGCAGGCGAGCATCGCGCGCTACGAGCAGGCGGCGCCGGTCGACCTCGGCGCGCAGCCGGTTCCGCTCGCGTCGATCGAGTTTCATCGCGTACGGGCAAAGGGCCGTTTCCTGCCCGAGCAGGCGGTGTTCCTCGACAATCGGCCGTATAACGACCAGCCGGGTTTTTACGTCGTGATGCCGTTTAAACTCACGGGCGGCGGCGTCGTGCTCGTGAACCGCGGCTGGCTGCCGCGCAACATCGCCGATCGCACGGCGATCGAGCCGTTCGCGACGCCGGCGGGCGACGTCGAGATCGTCGGCATCGCGCGCGCCGACGCGTCGCGCGCGTTCGAGCTCGGCGAAGGCGGGTCGGCCGCGCACCAGAAGATCCGGCAGAACCTCGACGTCGCCGCGTATGCGAAGGAAACCGGGCTGCCGCTGCAGCCGTTCGTGATCCAGCAGACGAGCGACGACGGCGACAGGCTCGTGCGCGACTGGCCGGCGGCGACGACCGGCGTCGAGCGCAATTACGGTTACATGTTTCAGTGGTGGGCGATGGCGGCGGCCGCGCTCGGCTTCGGCCTGTACGCCGCGCGGCGTGCGGCGAAGAAGTCGGCCGGCGCGTGAGCGTCATGCCAGGACGCGGCGCCGGCGCCGCGGGTTCGTTTCGAGAGGTCTGATTTGTCCATGCAATCTTCCCGTCAGGGTCCGGCCGCTGCGCCGATGTCGCCCGCGGCCCGCAAGCGCGGCCGCTGGATGCTCGTGCTGCTCGGTCTCGTGTGCGCCGCGCCGATGATCGCGTCGTACTTCACCTATTACGTGATCAAGCCGAAGGGCGGGTCGACGAACTACGGCACGCTGATCGAGCCGCAGCGCCCGATTCCGGCGGATCTGCAGGTCACCGACGAAACCGGCAAGACGGTGCCGCTGTCGTCGCTGCGCGGGGTCTGGCTGTTCGTGATGACCGACCGCAGCGCGTGCGACGACGCGTGCGCGCAGAAGCTCTATTTCATGCGCCAGATCCGCGTCACGCAGGCGGGCGAACGGCACCGGATCACGATGGTGTGGCTGCGCAGCGATGCGGGCGCGGTGCCGCAGAAGGTGCTGGACGCATATCCGGACACGCGCCGGCTCGTCGCCGATCCGGCCGCGGTGGCCGCGTGGCTGCCGGCCGATGCCGGCACGAAGGACAGCGACCACATCTACATGGTCGACCCGAACGGCAACCTGATGATGCGTTTCCCGAAAGACCCGAATCCCAGCAAGATCAAGTCGGACGTGACGAAGCTGCTGAAGTGGTCGAGCATCGGTTAAGGCGAGAGAGCGAGGCACCATTCCGATGTCGTATCTACTGCAACTCGGCCTGATCGGCGCGTGCATCGCGCTGCTGCCGCTGTCGTACGTGTGGGTGAAGGCCGACGACGACAAATTCCGCAAGCTCGTGTGGATCACCACGTTCCTGACGCTCGACCTCGTGATGTTCGGCGGCTTCACGCGGCTGACCGATTCGGGCCTCGGCTGCCCCGACTGGCCGGGCTGCTACGGCACGTCGTCGCCGTTCATCGCGCACGCCGCGATCACGGCCGCGCACCAGGCGATGCCGACCGGGCCGGTCAGCATGACGAAGGCGTGGATCGAGATGATCCACCGCTATTTCGCGATGGCGATCGGCGTGCTGATCATCGCGCAGGTGGCGATCGCGTGGGCTGCGCGGCTGCGCCGCCGCCCACTGCACGTGTCGCCGTGGTGGCCGACGAGCCTGCTGCTGCTGATTCTCGTGCAGGGCGCGTTCGGCGCATGGACGGTCACGATGAAGCTGCAGCCGGTGATCGTCACGATCCACCTGCTGCTCGGCCTCACGCTGCTCGGCACGCTCGGCTGGCTCGCGGCGCGGCAGACGCCGCTGCCGTCGCATGATCCGGAGGCCGGGCGTTACCGGGCGGCCGCGCTCGCGGCGCTCGTGCTGCTGGTCGTGCAGATCGCGCTCGGCGGCTGGGTGAGCACCAACTACGCGGTGCTCGCGTGCACCGACTTCCCGACCTGCAACGGCCAGTGGATTCCGCCGATGGACTTCCAGCACGGCTTCCACCTGTGGCGCGCGCTCGGGATGACGAAGGATGGCGACGCGATCACGCAGGACGCGCTGGTTGCGATCCACTGGACGCACCGCACGTTCGCGTTCGTCGTGGTCGCGTATCTGGTCGCGTTCGCACTGAAGATGCGCCGCTTCGAATCGCTGCGGCGGCCCGCGAACGGCGTGCTGCTGGTCGTCCTGCTGCAGTTCGTGACGGGCCTGACCAACATCGTGCTGCAGTGGCCGCTGCCCGTCGCCGTCGCGCACAACGGCGGGGCCGCGATCCTGCTGCTGCTCGTCGTCATGTTAAACTTTCGCATCCTTTCAAGCCGCCCCGGCCGTGTCGCGCAGCCTGCGCGCGACGCCGCCCCGGCGTGACCGTCCCCATGCAAAGCACCCTCTCCCAATCGCCCGGTAGCCGCTTTTCCCAATACATGGCGCTGACGAAGCCGCGTGTCACGCAGCTCGCGGTGTTCTGCGCGGTGATCGGCATGTTCCTCGCGACGCCGGGCATGGTGCCTTGGCATGTGCTGATCGGCGGCACCGTCGGCATCTGGCTGCTGGCCGGCGCCGCGTTCGCGATCAACTGCCTCGTCGAACAGAAGATCGACGCGATGATGCGCCGCACCGCGTGGCGTCCGTCCGCGCGCGGCGAGATCACGACGCCGCAGATCCTGCTGTTCTCGGCCGTGCTCGGCAGCGTCGGCGCATGGACGCTTTACACGTTCACGAATCCGCTGACGATGTGGCTGACGATCGCGACGTTCGTCGGCTACGCGGTGGTGTACACGCTGCTGCTCAAGCCGATGACGCCGCAGAACATCGTGATCGGCGGCGCGTCGGGCGCGATGCCGCCGGCGCTCGGCTGGGCTGCCGTCACCGGCGCGGTGCCGGGCGACGCGTGGATCCTCGTGCTGATCATCTTCGTGTGGACGCCGCCGCATTTCTGGGTGCTCGCGCTCTATCGCCGCAAGGATTACGAGAACGCCGGGCTGCCGATGCTGCCCGTCACGCACGGCGAGAAGTTCACGCGGCTGCACATCCTGCTGTATACGGTGATCCTGTTCGCGGTCACGATGATGCCGTTCATTTCCGGCATGAGCGGGGCCGTCTACCTGACGAGCGCGGTGCTGCTCGGCGCGGTGTTCCTCGCGTATGCGTGGAAGATCCATCGCGACTATTCGGACGAACTCGCCCGCAAGGCCTTCCGCTACTCGATCGTCTATCTGTCGCTGCTGTTTGTCGCGCTGCTCGTCGATCACTATGCACGTCCGCTGCTCGGCGTGTAACCGCACGGTTTGAACGCAATGCTCCCATCACGGTTCGGGCGCCGCGCGCGCCAAGGCTGGATGCTCGCGTGCGCATTCGCGGCAGTGCTGCTGCTCGCCGGATGCGACAACGCGCCGAAATTCCAGAATCTCGACATCACCGGCAACACGCAGTTCGGCAGCGATTTCTCGCTGCCCGATACGACCGGCAAGGTCCGCACGCTCGCCGACTTCAAGGGCAAGGCCGTCGTGATGTTCTTCGGCTATACGCACTGCCCGGACGTGTGCCCGACCACGATGGCCGAGCTGTCCGAAGCGCTGAAGCAGCTCGGGCCCGATGCCGCGAAACGCGTGCAGGTGCTGTTCGTCACCGTCGACCCGGAACGCGACACGCCGGCGCTGCTCGGCCAGTACGTGCCCGCATTCGATCCGTCGTTCATCGGCCTGCGGCCGGCCGACGAAGCGGCGCTCAAGAAGGTCACGAAGGATTTCCGCGTGTACTACGCGAAGGTGCCCGGCAAGACGCCCGGCAGCTATACGATGGATCACACGGCCGCGAGCTACGTGTTCGATCGCGACGGCAAGCTGCGCCTGTTCGTGCGCGACGGCCAGGGCCCGGCCCCGTGGGTCCATGACCTGAAGCTGCTGGTCGACTGACCGGCAGCCGCCGGGCGCGCGGCCCGGCGTTTCGCGTGACGGCCGTTTCGCGCCATCACGTCTTCCCTCTCGCTTCGTTGTGCGCATGCGCTGCCCGCCGGGCGGCGCGTCGGCATGCGCGCGTCGCGCCGAAGCCGAAGCCGAAGCCGAAGCCGAAGCCGAAGCCGAAGCCGAAGCCGCGTTACGGCAGCGCCGGCAGGTTGAAGCCGGACGCGGCGCGCGTGATCCGGAATTCCGTCACGCGATAGGTGGCGAGCCCCTCGGTGACGAACGGGTCGGTTTCGAGGATCGCGTCGAGTTCGTCGCGATCGATGCGGGCCGCGAGGATCACGCCGCCTTCGCGCGGCACCTTCGGTCCCGCCGCGATGAAGATGCCCTTGTCGAACTGCGGCTGCAGATACGCGCGGTGGCGTTCGAGCGCGTCGTCGATGCGCTCGAGCGACGCGGTGTAGTGGATGTCGATGACGTACATATGGATGGCCCTGGAATGATGCCGGCGCTTCGGGCGCCGGCCGGTCTTTTTAGCACAGCGGACGCGGGCTGTCGCGCCGGCGCCCCGCGCGACGGGCTGCGTGCCCGTCGATCGCCGGTTCGCTGCGGCGACGCGTATTCAAGATGTAAGCCTCGGTGCCGTAAATGAAAGAGCAACCGTTTGCGCGCGGCAGGCCGTTCGCGCGCCGGATGCATCGACATCGACAGAGGCACGCAGATGAGCAGAATGAGTTTGAACCGCAAGCTGTGGCTCGCGCTTGCGCTGGTATGGATCGGTCTTCTGGGCGTCGGCGCATGGAGCGCCTACGAGACGCGCGCGACGATGCTCGCCGAACGCAAGGCCGGCATCGCGAATCTCGTCGACTCGGCGGCGGGCATCGTGAAGGCCTATCACGCGCTTGCGCAGAGCGGCACGATGCCCGAGGCCGACGCGAAGCGCGACGCGCTCGCGCGCCTCGCCGCGATGCGCTACGGCGATTCGGGCTATGTGTTCGTGATGGATTCGAAGCCGGTCGTGCTGATGCACCCGACGCTGCCGAAGCTCGTCGACACGCAGGTCGGCGACTATCTCGATCCGGACGGCAAGCCGCTGTTCGTGACGATCCTGAACGCGGCGAAGGCGACCGGCAGCGGGTTCGCCGAATACCGCGGGCGGCTGCCGCACAGCGAGACGGCCGTGCCGAAGATCAGCTACGTCACGCGATTCGCGCCGTGGGACTGGAACATTTCGAGCGGCGTGTTCCTGAAGGACATCGACACCGTCTATTACCGGACGCTGCTCGGCCACCTGGCCGTGGTGTTCGTGATCGGCTTCGTGATCAGCGCGGCGATGCTGGTGATCATTCGCAACGTGCGCGGCAGCCTCGGTGGCGAGCCGGATGAAGCGGCCGCGCTCGCGACGCGCATCGCGCAGGGCGACCTCACGCAGCCGGTGCCGGTGCGCGCCGGCGACCGCACGAGCATGATGGCCGCGATGCACGACATGCAGGCGCGGTTGGAGGCGACGATCGGCGGGATTCGCCAGTCGGCCGAAGCGATCGCGTCGGCGAGCCGCCAGATCTCGGCCGGCAACGACGACCTGTCGCAGCGCACCGAGGAGCAGGCCGCATCGCTCGAGGAAACGGCCGCGAGCATGGAGCAACTGACCGCGACGGTGAAGCAGAACGCGGACAACGCGCGGCAGGCGAGCGGGCTCGCGAACAACGCGTCGGACATCGCGCGCACCGGCAGCGACGTCGTAAACCGCGTGATCGGCACGATGGGCGAGATCGACGACAGCTCGCGCAAGATCGCCGACATCATCGGCGTGATCGAGGGCATCGCGTTCCAGACCAATATCCTCGCGCTGAATGCGGCGGTCGAGGCCGCGCGGGCGGGCGAGCAGGGCCGCGGCTTCGCGGTGGTCGCGGGCGAGGTGCGTTCGCTCGCGCAGCGCAGCGCGACGGCCGCGAAGGAAATCCGCGCGCTGATCGTCGATTCGGTCGAGCGCGTGCGCAACGGCTCGACGCTGGTCGGTCAGGCCGGCACGACGATGGGCGAGATCCTGCAGGCGGTCGCGCGCGTGACCGACATCATGGGCGAGATCGCGGCCGCGTCCGAGGAGCAGGCGAGCGGCATCACGCAGGTCGGGCGCGCGGTCACGCAGATGGACCAGGTGACGCAGCAGAACGCGGCGCTGGTCGAGGAAGCGGCGGCGGCGGCCGCGTCGCTGCAGGAACAGGCCGCGCGGCTGCGCGATACGGTCGGCGCGTTCCGGGTCGGCAAGACCGGCGGCCCGTCGGCGCGCGGGGCCGGCGGCAGGGCGGCCGAACCGGCATTCGGCGGCGCGAGGGCGATCGACGAGGTGGTGGCGGCGTGACGGGTGTCGGCCGATGGGCCGACGCGTCGACGAGAAAGTGCAACTAACGGCCGAATCGGGCATCGGCCGCCGGCACTGCGCTGGTGCATACCCATATGAGCGGGATGTATTTCACTTCCCGCCGATCCTGTGACACCATTTGCCCCTTCCTGCGAGTCCGGGCATACCCGTATCGCGCCCCATTTCAAGTAAGCAAGAAAGCGAGAAACAGATGAAGCGTCGCAGTCTCCTGAAGGTATTTTCCGTGCTGGCCACCGGCGCCACGCTGACGCTGTCGGCAGGCGCGCACGCCGACGACAAGGTGATCAAGGTCGGCACGGTCGCCGGCCCGGATGCGGAAGTGTGGCAAGTCGTGCAGAAGGTCGCGAAGGAGAAGGAAGGCCTGAACGTGAAGGTCATCGAGTTCAACGACTACGTGCAGCCGAACGCGGCGCTCGATTCGGGCGACCTCGACGCGAACAGCTTCCAGCATCAGCCCTACCTCGACAGCCAGGTGAAGCAGCGCGGCTACAAGATCGTCAGCGCGGGCCTGACCTACATCTCGCCGATCGGCGTGTATTCGAAGAAGTTCAAGTCGCTGAAGGATCTGCCGCAGGGCGCGAAGCTCGCGGTGCCGAACGATCCGTCGAATGAAAACCGTGCGCTGCTGCTGCTGCAGACCCAAGGCGTGATCAAGCTGAAGGCTGGCGCCGGCACGGGCGGCAACAACGCGACGGTGCTCGACATCGCCGAGAACCCGAAGAAGCTGAAGATCTCCGAACTCGACGCCGCGCAACTGCCGCGCGTGCTGTCGGACGTCGACGCGGCCGTGATCAACACGAACTACGCGCTGGCCGCGAACCTGCAGCCGACCAAGGATGCGATCGCGCTCGAAGCGCTGACGAGCCCGTACGCGAACCTGATCGCCGTGCGTGCGAAGGACAAGGATCAGCCGTGGGTGAAGAAGCTGGTCAAGGCGTACCAGTCGCCGGAAGTGAGGGAATTCATCAAGAAGCAGTTCAAGGGCTCGATGGTCGCGTCGTTCTGAACGCGATCGGTTGATCGAATGAAGGCCTGCACGTGTGCAGGCCTTTTTTTTGTGTGCGAGCGGAATGCTTTTCGAGATGCAGGAGTAGTGTGAAGATTACACGCCGCAATTGCATCGGCATTCATGGATGAAAGCCGATTGGTAACGGTTCGACACGTTGGTATGGAACGTGTGCGCGACTGCTCGAATTCGGAATCGCTATGCATTTTCTCTCTCTGGCATCCCGCTGCACTCCGTCATTGCTTATGCCGAGCCGAATAACGATTCATTCGGCATGAAATTCCATCACCGTTGCGGTGCGGTCGGCCAATAGGTCGGCCGGATTTGTCGGTACGGTAATCGTGCGTCTTCGTTAGACTAAAAAATATTTTTAAAAACTACGAACGAGGACGCTGAATGGGTGCTGTTGAGAAATTGAATGGGACTTACCATTACTACGGGATGGCCAATCTGACTGCGGGAGAGTTGTTCTTCTGGATCATGGTTGACGAAACGATGAATCGGTTGGGCGTCGATGATGTCGTGTCGGTCGGTATGATCTTGCTTGGTAGAAGTAATTTGCCGACCAGGGTAAAGCCGGGCGGTGCGATACAGGGGACTTCGCGTGCAAGCAAATACTCAAGAAGAATTTTTCAAAAGGCTCAATTCCCGTTTGGTTGGAGATTGCCAACACTGGTAGGCGGATCCGTGCGAAATTTGAAAATCAGGTTGCTTGGAAACATCGGAACCTTCGTAGGAAGAACGACTCCTGTGCTTGGTTAGGTGATTCTTGCAAGTGATATTTCTATTATTGCCGGCAAGACGGTCGCTCACTGCAATAGAGTTGCAAGAGAGGGGGTGTGGTAGATCTTGAAAAAAAGGGTGATTGAATTTATAGGGAAAAAGTCCGGATTCTCTATATCATTCATGGCCGATGGGATAACGGAAAGGACCGATTTGGATCTGGACTTGCGTTTTGATGATTGTGAGGTCGAGGATCTGATGTGGGAGTATTCGGCGAAATTTAATGTTGATATAAGTGGGTTCGATATTAAAAAATATTATCCGGAAGACGATTCTTCGTTTCTTGACTTGATCAATCCGTTTAAGAAAAAAGTGATCCATCGTGTTCCGGATCTGAATGTTCGAGTGCTGATCGCATCGGCAAAAGCGGGGCGCTGGCTCTACGACTGACCGCTCACCGAGTTTGTCTACGACCTGACGGGGGGCACTGTCCGGCGTTGCTGCAAACATCGCGCAGCCCCTTTTTCATATCGGTGCGCGTAAAGGAGGGCCGACAGCGTGGCGTTCAGCCCCCGCTCACATCTCCCCACGCCGCGAGCAGATCGACATGATCTGCTGGATCGCGTAGTTGTCGCGCACGCCGGGCAGCGACTGCACGACGCACTCGTGAAAGCGCCGTTCGCGCGGCAGCAGCATCGCGTTGTTGCGGTACAGCGCGTCGCACGAGCGCTGGATCAACTGGGCCGCCGCGCCGTTACGGCTTTCGCGCAGCGCATTGAGCATGCAATCGTCGTATTGCGCGCTGCCGTCGGTCAGCGCGAAGGCTGCGCCCGGCAGCGCCAGCGCGACGGTCGCGCATGCGATCGCACGAATCGTTCGTTTCAAGTCCCCTCCAATGGTGTGGGTCGGGTCGGCGGACAGCATAACGTAAAGCGCTCGACGCGGCTGACGCGTTGCGCCGATGCGGGCCGGTGCGCCGTGGCAGGACGGACGCCCCGGCTTCTCCCTGATTTCTTCCGACGAAAACCGGTTTTACACCGCTGCTGTGCGGCGCGCGCGCATTGCCATATACTGTATATCCATACAGTTGTGGGTTGGCATCATGCTCGCATCCTCCATTGCTCCCGAGTCCCTTCATCCGTCCCTTTGGCGCGGCTCGCAACTCGCGCGCGGCGGTCCGCGCACGATCGACACGGGCTTCGCGCCGCTGTCGGCCGAACTGCCGGGCGGCGGCTGGCCGGTCGGCGGCCTCGTCGAACTGCTGGCCGCGCAGCCGGGCTGCGGCGAGATGCGGCTGCTCGCGCCCGCGCTCGCCCGCGCCGTCAGCGCGCGGCGGCCGCTCGCGCTCGTCGCGCCGCCGCAGTCGCCGCATGCCGCCGCGCTTGCCAGTCTCGGCGTGCCGGCCGACACGCTGCTGTGGCTGCGCGCCGGGAGCCGCACCGATGCGCTGTGGACCGCCGAGCAGGCGCTCAAGACGGGCTGTTGCGGCGCGCTGCTGCTCTGGCAGGACGCGCGGCCCGATGCGCTGCGGCGCCTGCATCTCGCGGCCGCGCGCACCGGCGACACGCTGTTCGTGATGCTGCGCCCGCTGTCGGCCGCGCGGCAGCCGTCGCCGGCCGTGCTGCGCGTCGCGCTGCATCCAGTGCCGGGCGGCGTGTCGCTCGACATCGTCAAGCGTCGCGGGCCCGCGCGCAGCGAGCCGTTCGTGCTCGATTTGCCGTCGCCCATCGTGGAGAGCCGCTATGCGCGTCTTGCTCGGCATCCATCTGCCGCGCCTGCCGCTCGACGTGTGCGCCCCGCCGCCGTCTGACGCGGCGGCCGGCGAGACCGGCTGTGCGGTGCTCGAGCAGGGTGTCGTGCTGATCGCCGATGCGGCCGCGCGCCGGCAGGGCGTACGCGCGGGCATGAAGCGCGGCGGCGTGCTCACGCTCGCGCCCGCGACGCATCTCGTCGAACGCGATCCCGCCCGCGAAGCCGATGCGTTGCGCGCGGTCGCGCTCGCGTTGTTGCGCTTCTCGCCGTGCGTCGCGCTCGACGACGAAGCGACGCTGATCGTCGACGTCGGCCCGAGCCTGCGCCTGTTCGGCGGGCTGCCGTCGCTGTGCCGCCAGGTGCGGGCGACGCTCGCGGCGCTCGGCTATGCGGCGCGCCTGTCCGCCGCGCCGACCGGGCGCGGCGCGTGGCTGCTCGCGCGCACGTCGGCGCGCTCGCGCATCCGGCGCCGCGTCGCGCGTCACGCGTCGCTCGTTCGCGCGCTCGATCGGCTGCCCTGTGTGCTGCTGCCCGACGCGCGTCCATATGCGGGCTGGTTCGACGGCCTCGGCTGCCGCACGCTTGCCGATCTGCGCCGCCTGCCGCGCGCGGGGCTGCAGCGGCGCTGCGGTCCCGCGCTGCTGGCCGCGCTCGATCGTGCATACGGCGAAGCGGTCGAGCCGCTCGCGTGGATGGCGGTGCCGCCCGTGTTCGACGTGCGGCTCGAATTGCCGGAGCGCGTCGAATACGCGGAAGCCGTGCTGTTCGCCGCACGGCGGCTCGTCGTGCAGCTGTGCGGCTGGCTGGCCGCGCGGCAACTGTCGCTGGCCGCGATGACGTTCGATCTCGAGCACGAGCGCGGCCGCCAGGCCGTGCCGCCGACGCCGCTCGAGCTCGCGTTCGCGGCGCCCGTGCGCGACGAAGCGCATTTCATGCGGCTGCTCGGCGAGCGGCTCGCGCGCGTCGAGTTGCCGGCCGCGGTGATCGCGGTGCGGCTGAAGGCCACGCGCGTCGAATCGGTCGCGCCGCCGGCCGACGATCTTTTCCCCGAGCCGGGCGGTACGCGGGAAACCCGCGAGCGGTTGCTCGAACTGCTGGTCGCGCGGCTCGGCGCGGACAACGTATTGCGCGCGGCGCCCGTCGCCGATTACCGGCCCGAGGTCGCGAACCGCTGGTTGCCGCTCGATGCGCAAGCGGGCAAGCCTGTTGCCGGTCCGCCCGCCGCGCCGCCGCGTCCCGCGTGGCTGCTCGCCGAGCCGCTGCCGCTTCTGATGCGCGGCGAGCGGCCGGTATTTCATACGCCGCTGCGGATGATGTCGTCGGCCGAGCGAATCGAAGCCGGGTGGTTCGACGGGCAGTTGATCGCACGCGATTACCACGTCGCGCAGGACGAAGAGGGCGCGTGCTACTGGGTATTCATGGAGCGGACGAGCAGTCAGGCTGCCCCGCGCTGGTTCCTGCACGGCCTGTTCGGGTGAGCGGAGATGGTTGCGGAATTCAGCTTGCTGCCCGATTACGCGGAGTTGTTCTGCCGCTCGAACTTTTCGTTCCTGCATGGCGCGTCGCATGCGGATGAACTGGTCGAGCGTGCGGCGGAACTCGGCTATCGCGGGATCGCGATCACCGACGAATGCTCGCTCGCCGGCGCGCCGCGCATGCATGTCGCCGCGAAAGCGAAAGGGTTGCCGCTCGTCATCGGTTCGTATTTCGACGTCACGCCGGATGAAGTCGCGCCCGGCCAGGATCCGGGGCCCGGTGCGTTCGGACTCGTGTTGCTCGCACAGAACCGCGAAGGGTACGGCAACCTGTCCGAGCTGATTTCGTGGCGGCGGATGGAGTCGCCGAAGGGAACTTACCGGCTGACGTCGCGAATGTTGTCGAGGCCGCCTGAGAAATTCGCCCATCTGCGCGGCATGCCCGACTGCTTCGCGATTCTCGTGCCTGCGTATCCGGTGCGGGCGGACGTGCTCGACGCACAGGTCGCATGGTTCCGCGCGACGTTCGGCGAGCGTGCGCGGCTCGGGCTCGTGCAGTTGCAGCGCGCGCTGGATGGTGCGCAGCGCGACGAGATTCGCGAGGCGGGCAAACGGCGCGGCGTGCGCATCGTCGCGCTTGGCGACGTGACGATGCATAAGCGCTCCTGCAAACCGCTGCAGGACGTGATGACGGCGATTCGCGTCGGGATGCCGGTTTCTGAATGCGGCTATGCGCTCGCGCCGAATGCGGAGCAGCATCTGCGTTGGCGGAAGCGAATCGCAGAACTGTTTTCGCCGAACGAGATGGCGGAGACGTGCGCGATTCTCGACGCGTGCGATTTCGATCTCGGCAAGCTGCGCTACGAGTATCCCGACGAGATCGTGCCGAAGGGGCTTACGCCGACGCGCTATCTGGAACAGGAAACCTTCGCGGGCGCGGCCGGGCGTTATCCGAACGGCATTCCGGAAAAGGTAGAGAAGCAGATCCGCTATGAACTCGACCTGATCGCCCAACTGAAGTACGAACCGTTCTTCCTGACCGTCTACGACATCGTCAAATACGCGCGCAGCCAGAACATCCTGTGCCAGGGCCGTGGTTCGGCCGCGAACTCGGTGGTCTGCTATTGCCTCGGCATCACCGAGGTCGATCCCGACCAGAGCACGACGCTGTTCGAGCGCTTCATCAGCGCAGAGCGCGGCGAGCCGCCCGACATCGACGTCGACTTCGAGCATCAGCGTCGCGAAGAAGTGATCCAGCATATCTACAAAAAATACGGCAAGGATCGCGCCGCGCTCGCGGCCGCCGTTTCGACGTATCGTCCGCGTGGCGTGTTGCGCGAAACCGGCAAGGCGCTCGGCGTCGATCCGATGCTGGTCGATCGCGTCGCGAAGGGGCATCGCTGGTTCGACGGCAGCCGCGATCTGCTGCAGCAATTCGCGTCGACCGGGCTCGATCCGGCGACGCCGATCATTCAGTCATGGGCCGAACTGGCGGGGCGCCTGCTCAACTTCCCGCGTCACCTGTCGCAGCATTCGGGCGGCTTCGTGATCAGTCGCGGCAAGCTCACGCGGCTCGTGCCGGTCGAGAACGCGGCGATGGACGGCCGGCGCGTGATCCAGTGGGACAAGGACGATCTCGAGGCACTCGGGCTGATGAAGGTCGACGTGCTCGCGCTCGGCATGCTGTCGGCGCTGCATCGCGCGTTCGACCTGCGCACCGCATGGCGCGGGCCGCCGGAGCCGGACGGCGAACCGTTCACGCTGAAACACATTCCGCAGGACGACAAAGCAACCTACGACATGATCTGCCGTGCCGATACGGTCGGCGTGTTCCAGATCGAATCGCGTGCGCAGATGTCGATGCTGCCGCGGTTGAAGCCCCGCCACTATTACGACCTCGTCGTCCAGGTATCGATCGTGCGGCCCGGCCCGATTCAGGGCGGCGCGGTGCATCCGTATTTGCAGCGGCGCAGGATCGTGGCCGGCGAAGAAGAGGGTGAGGTCACGTATCCGAGCGACGCGCTCAGGGAAGTGCTCATTCGCACGCTGGGTGTGCCGATCTTCCAGGAACAGGTGATGCAGATCGCGATCGTCGCCGCGGGTTTTACGCCTGGCGAAGCGGATGACTTGCGCCGCGCGATGGCCGCGTGGAAGCGCAAGGGCAATCTCGAGAAATATCAGGACAAGATCATCAGCGGGATGCTCGAACGCAACTACACGCGCGAATTCGCCGAGCAGATCTTCGAGCAGATCAAGGGCTTCGGCGAATACGGTTTCCCCGAAAGCCATGCGGCCAGCTTCGCGAAACTCGCGTACGCGAGCAGCTGGCTCAAATGTCACGAACCGGCGATCTTCCTCGCCGCGCTGCTGAACAGCCAGCCGATGGGCTTCTATCCGCCGTCGCAACTCGTGCAGGACGCAAAGCGTCACCGCGTGAAGGTGCTGCCGATCGACGTCACGCAAAGCGGTTGGGAAGCGTCGCTCGAAGCGCTGCCCGATCAGCCGCCGCCGCACGGCCAGCCCGCGGTGCGGCTCGGCCTGTCGCTCGTGCGCGGCTTGGGCGAAGCCGCCGCGCGGCGCATCGAAGCCGCTCGCACCGCTGGCCCGTTCGACAACGTCGACAGCCTCGCGCGCCGCGCGCAGCTCGAACGACGCGATCTCGAAGCGCTCGCCGCCGCGAACGCGCTCGCGACGCTCGCCGGCCATCGCCGCGATGCGCTGTGGCAGGCCGTCGCCGCGGCGCCGGAGCGAGACCTTCTTGCCGCCGCGCCAATCGACGAAGTGGAGCAGCCCGCGCTCGGCGCGCCGTCGGAAGCCGACGACATCATCGCCGACTATCACACCACCGGCCTCACGCTGAACCGCCACCCGGTCGCGCTGCTGCGGCCGGCGTTGCGCGCGCAGCGGCTGTCGTCCGCGGCCGAGCTGCGCGACCGTCCCGACGGCCGGCTCGCACGCGCCTGCGGGCTCGTGATCGCGCGGCAGATGCCGGGCACCGCGAAGGGCGTGATGTTCATGACGCTCGAAGACGAAACGGGCTGCGTGAACGTGATCGTCCGGCCCGAGCTGCTCGCGCGGCAGCGTCGCGAAACGCTCGATTCGCGGCTGCTCGCGGCGTCGGGCGTGTGGCAGGTCGTCAGCGACGTGCGGCACCTCGTCGCGCAGCATTTCGAGGATCTGACGCCGATGCTCGGCGGCTTGCGCACGTCGAGCCGCGAATTCCACTGACGCCTGCATCGCGCCGGCCTGCTCGGCAGGTGCATACCAGTTGGCCTAATTGGTTCTATTCCGGTCTCATATTCGCACCCGAAACCCGACCGAACGGTGCACCGGAACCGTCCCTTTGCATACCGCTTCGGGTAAATCCCTATCCCGCACTGCATTGTAAACAAAGGCTTTGTCGGCACTAAAACGCTTGCCGCGCAAGGCTTTCGGCGATTTCCGCGACGCTAATACCAGTTCGTTGACTGGTATTATGGTGGTTATATAATGCGTTCACTTTCGACGGTCCGAGATCGTCGTCCGACACGCGGAGGCGCATGGAAACCGGCTGGTCCGAACTGGCGCCCGATCCCCTCGACGACACGCCGCTCTATCTGCAGCTCGCCCGCAACCTGGCGAGCGCGATTCACGCCGGCGCGTGGCGGGCCGGCGAGGCGCTACCGTCGGAGCGGCTGCTGTCGGTGTCGGTCGGCGTGTCGCGGATCACCGCACGCCGCGCGCTCGCGCTGCTGGTCGAGCAGGGCCTGATCAAGCGGGCGCGCGGGGCAGGCAGCTTCATCACGCCGCGTGTCGCCGATCCGCTGTCGCGGCTCGTCGGCTTCACCGCGAAGATGCAGCAGCGCGGCTTCGTGCCCGATTCGGTGTGGCTGGCGCGCACGCTGCGCGCCGCGAGCCGCGACGAGCTCACGCATCTCGGCCTTGCGCCCGGCGCGACGGTCGCGCGGCTCGAACGGCTGCGCCGCGCGGACGGCATCGTGATGGCGGTCGAGCACTCGACGCTGCCGGCCGCGGTGGTGCCCGATCCGCAGGCGCTCGGCGCGTCGCTGTACGAATACCTTGAGGCGCGCGGCATGACCGTCGTGCGCGCGCTGCAGCACTTTCGTGCCGCGAACGCGACGCACGCGATCGCGAAATGGATGGCGGTGAAGCCGGGCTCGGCGCTGCTGGTGATCACGCGCATCGGCTACGGCGCCGACCAGCGCGCGATCGAAGTGACCGAAACGTATTGCCGCGACGACTACTACGACTTCGTCGCCGAACTGAAACGCTGACGCGCGAGACTGCCCGCGCACCCCGCGCAATCGCGATGGAACGCAATCGCGCGCAATGAATCGCAACGAATTGGCCAATCACGACGCGGATGCCTGCGTCACCCGATCATCAAGAGAACGTCATGCTGACTGGCAACATCCTCACCTCCGACGGCTGGATCCACGGCTCGCTCGATAGCGAGAACGGCCGCATCACCACGCTCGACGGCACGCCCGTCGATCCCGCGACGAACGACGCGCCGTACATCCTGCCCGGCTTCATCGACCTGCACGTGCATGGCGGCGGCGGCGCCGACGTGATGGAGGGCGGCGACGCGATCGAAACGATCGTCCGCACGCACGCGCAATTCGGCACGACGAGCCTGCTCGCGACGACGATGACCGCGCCGCGCGACGAACTGATGGAGGTCGTCGCGAACCTCGGCATCGTCGCCCGCACCCGCACGCCCGGCGGCGCGCGCGTGCTCGGCGTGCATCTCGAAGGCCCGTACATCAACCCCGGCAAGCTCGGCGCGCAGCCGGACGCGGCCGTGTCGGCCGTGCTCGACGAGGTGCTGAAGTACCTGTCGATCGCGCCGATTCGCGTCGTCACGCTCGCACCGGAAATCGCGGGCCACATCGAGATCATCGGCGAGATGGCCGCGCGCGGCGTGCGCGTGCAGCTCGGCCACTCGCTCGCGACCTACGACGACGCGGTCGCCGCGCTCAAGCACGGCGCGTGCGGCTTCACGCACCTGTTCAACGCGATGTCGCCGCTGCATCACCGTAACCCGGGCCTCGTCGGCGCGGCGCTCGCGCATGCCGAATACGCGGAAATCATCCCCGACCTGCTGCACGTGCATCCGGGCGCGATCCGTGCGGCGCTGCGCGCGATTCCGCGCCTGTACGTCGTGACCGACAGCACGTCCGCCACCGGCATGCCCGACGGCGAATACCGGCTCGGCAGCCAGCACGTGACGAAGTGCCTCGGCGGCGTGCGGCTCGCCGACGGCACGCTCGCCGGCAGCACGCTGACGATGGACCAGGCGCTGCGCAATCTCGTGTCGCTCGGCCTGCCGATCGCCGACGTGTCGAACCGGATGTCGCGCTACGCGGCCGACTACCTCGGCATCGCCGATCGCGGCCGCCTCGAGCGCGGCGCATGGGCCGACCTCGCGGTGTTCGATCGCGACCTGAACCTCACCGCGACCTATGTCGAAGGAGAATCGATTGTCGAATATGCTTAAGGAAGCGCGCGAGTCCGCCCAGGTCGTCGCCGCGCAACTCGCCGACACCGCGCGCGTCGAAGCGCTCGCCGGCCAATTGCTCGATCACCCGCCGGCCGTCGCGCTGACGGTCGCGCGCGGCAGCTCGGATCACGCCGCCAGCTATTTCGCGAGCCTGACGATGAGCCGCCTCGGCGTGCCGGTCGCGTCGCTGCCGATGTCGGTCGCGACGCTGCAGCAGGCGCCGCTGAAGGTGCAGGACCAGCTCGCGCTCGCGTTCTCGCAGTCGGGCAAGAGCCCCGATCTCGTCAACACGATGGCCGCGCTGCGCGAAGCCGGCGCGCGCACCGTCGCCGCCGTGAACGTGCTGCCGTCGCCGCTCGCCGACGCGTGCGAGCACCAGTTGCCGCTGCTGGCCGGCCCCGAACTGTCGGTCGCCGCGACGAAGAGCTATATCGCGATGCTGTCGCTGTCCGCGCAGATCGTCGCGTACTGGCAGCGCGACGCCGCGCTGATCACCGCATTGCGCGGCCTGCCCGACGTACTCGCGCAAGCCGGCCGGCTCGACTGGTCGCAGGCCGTCGCCGCGCTCGCGGGCGTCGAGCGGATGATCGTGATCGGTCGCGGCCTCGGCCTCGCGATCGCGCAGGAAGCCGCGCTGAAGCTGAAGGAAACCTCCGGCATCCAGGCCGAGGCATTCTCGAGCGCCGAAGTCCGCCACGGTCCGATGGAACTGATCGATCGCGACTATCCGCTGCTCGTGTTCGCGCCGCCGGGGCCCGAGCAGGCCGGCCTGCTGCAGCTTGCCGCGGACATGCGTGCACGCGGCGCCGCCGTGCTGCTCGCGGCGCCCGCCGGCACGCCCGGCGTATCGACGCCCGGCGTATCGGGCACCGTGCTGCCGCTCGCGCAGTCGGCCCATTCGGCGCTTGACCCGATCGCCGCCATTCTTTCGTTCTACGTGATGGCGGCGGATCTTGCCGTCGCGCGCGGCCGCAATCCCGACACGCCGCGCCACCTGAACAAAGTCACCGAAACGCACTGATAGTCGAGAAAGCCGATGAGACGCGCCGAGGAATCCCAGTTGAAGAGCCCCAACCACGATCAGATCGTCCTGCTTAGCCCGTTGACGGGGCCGATCGTCCCGCTGGCCGACGTACCCGATCCGGTGTTCTCCGGCGGGATGTTCGGCGACGGCATCGGCATCGACCCGCTCGAGGGCCGGCTCGTCGCGCCGTGCGCGGGCGTCGTGTCGCATCTCGCGCGCACCGGCCATGCGGTGACGATCACGACGCCGCACGGCGCGGAAGTGCTGCTGCACATCGGCATCGACACCGTCGAGCTGAACGGGCAGGGCTTCATCGCGCACGTCGAAGCCGGCGCGCGCGTCGAAGCCGGCGCGCTGTTGATCGAGTTCGACCAGGACGCGGTGGCGCGAAACGCCCATTCGCTCGTGTCGGTGATCGCGATCGCGAATTCCGACGCGTTCGAGGTCGTCGATCGCGCGAGCGGTTTCGCGACCGCCGGCGAGACGCCGTTGCTCGCGCTGCGCGGCAAGGGCGAAGCCGCCGCGCAGGCGGCGCAGGCCGGCGCGGCCGCGCACAACGAAGTGCGCCGCGAGATCGTGCTCGCCCAGCCGGGCGGCCTGCATGCGCGGCCGGCTGCACGGGCGCGGGAAGCCGCGCGCGGGTTCGACGCGACCGTCGACGTGCTGTTCGACGGCCGCAAGGCGTCGATCGCGAGCGTCGTCGGCCTGCTCGGTCTCGGCGCCGGCGAAGGCGCAACGGTCGAACTGGTCGGCCGCGGCGCACATGCGCAGCAGGCCGTTGACGCGGTCGAGCGCGAGCTGCTGCGCGAAGCGCACGGCGAAGTGGAGGAAAAGCCGGCGCGGCTGACGTCGCCCGCGCCGCAGACGGTCGCACGCCACGCCGGCGCGCCGCGCGATGGCGCACCAATCGACCCGAACACGCTCGCCGGCGTGTGCGCCGCGCCCGGCATCGCGGTCGGCACGCTGGTGCGTCTCGACGATGCGGACATCGTGCCGCCCGAGCAGGCGTCCGGCACGCCGGCCGCGGAAAGTCGCCGCCTCGACCAGGCGCTGAAGGCGGTCGACGCGGAACTCGGCGAAACGGTGCGCAACGCATCGGCGCGCGGTGCGGTCGGCGAGGCGGGGATTTTCGCGGTACATCGCGTGCTGCTGGAAGATCCGACGCTCGTCGACGCGGCGCGCGACCTGATCAGCCTCGGCAAGGGCGCGGGCTTCGCGTGGCGCGCGACGATCCGCACGCAGATCGACACGCTGTCGAAGCTCGACGATGCGCTGCTCGCCGAACGCGCGGCCGACCTGCGCGATATCGAGAAGCGCGTGCTGCGCGCGCTCGGTCACACGAACGGCGCCGCGCGCGCACTGCCCGACGAAGCCGTGCTCGCGGCCGACGAATTCACGCCGTCCGACCTGTCGTCGCTCGATCGCGAACGCGTGACCGCGCTCGTGATGGCGCGCGGCGGCGCGACGTCGCACGCGGCGATCATCGCGCGGCAGCTCGGCATCCCGGCGCTGGTGGCGGTCGGCGATGCGCTGTACGCGATTCCGGACGGCACGCAGGTCGTCGTCGATGCGAGCGCGGGCCGGCTTGAACACGCGCCGACCGCGCTCGACGTCGAGCGCGCGCGGCATGAGCGCCAGCGCCTGGACGGCGTGCGCGAGGCGAACCGGCAACTGGCAGGTGTTGCGGCCGCGACCGTCGACGGCCGCGCGATCGAGGTCGCCGCGAACATCGCGACGCTCGACGACGCGAACACCGCGGTCGACAACGGCGCGGACGCGGTCGGCCTGCTGCGTACCGAACTGATGTTCATCCATCGCCAGGCCGCGCCGACGGCAGTCGAGCACCAGCAGAGCTATCAGTCGATCGTCGACGCGCTGCAGGGCCGCACGGCGATCATCCGCACGCTCGACGTCGGCGCGGACAAGGAAGTCGACTACCTGACGCTGCCGCCCGAACCGAACCCGGCGCTCGGCCTGCGCGGCATCCGTCTCGCGCAGGTGCGCCCCGATCTGCTCGACGATCAGTTGCAGGGCCTGCTCGCGGTGAAGCCGTTCGGCGCGGTGCGCATCCTGCTGCCGATGGTGACCGACGCGGGCGAACTCGTGCGGTTGAAAAAGCGCATCGACGAATTCGCGCGCGCGCAGGGCCGCACCGAGCCGATCGAGGTCGGCGTGATGATCGAGGTGCCGTCGGCCGCGCTGCTGGCCGACCAGCTCGCGCGGCACGCGGATTTCCTGTCGATCGGCACCAACGACCTCACGCAATACACGCTCGCGATGGACCGCTGCCAGGCCGATCTCGCCGCGCAGTCGGACGGCCTGCATCCGGCCGTGCTGCGCCTGATCGACATCGCGGTGCGCGGCGCCGCGAAGCACGGCAAGTGGGTCGGCGTATGCGGCGCGCTCGGCGGCGATCCGCTCGCGGTGCCGGTCCTGGTGGGCCTCGGCGTGACCGAACTGTCGGTCGATCCGGTGTCGGTGCCGGGCATCAAGGCGCGTGTGCGCCGTCTCGATTACCAGTTGTGCCGTCAGCGCGCGCAGGACCTGCTCGCGCTCGATTCGGCACAGGCGGTAAGGGCAGCAAGCCGCGAGGTCTGGCCGCTCGACTGAACGTCGGCGGCGGGCACGCGACCCGTTTTACTACGAAAGCAATTAGGTCAACGACGCTTAACGACGAGACATGGATTGGAGGATCGAATGGACGGGAATCCGTTTCTGAAAATACAGGGCCTGGGGCGGGCGCTGATGCTGCCGATCGCGGTATTGCCGGTCGCCGGCATCCTGCTGCGGCTCGGCCAGCCGGACGTGTTCAACATCAAGATGATCGCCGACGCCGGCGGCGCGATCTTCGACAACCTGCCGCTGTTGTTCGCGATCGGCGTGGCGGTCGGCTTCGCGAAGGACAACAACGGCGTGGCGGCGCTCGCGGGCGCGATCGGCTACCTGATCGAAACCGCGATCATGAAGGACATCGATCCCAAGCTGAACATGGGCGTGCTGTCCGGGATCATCGCGGGTGTCGTCGCGGGCCTGCTGTACAACCGCTATAAAGACATCAAGCTGCCGGACTACCTCGCGTTCTTCGGCGGCAAGCGGTTCGTGCCGATCATCACGGGGCTGGTCTGCGTGATATTGGGCATCGCGTTCGGGTACGTGTGGCAGCCGATCCAGCATGCGATCGACGCGGCCGGCCAGTGGCTGACGACGGCGGGCGCGATCGGTGCGTTCGTGTTCGGCTTCCTGAACCGCCTGCTGCTCGTCACCGGCCTGCACCACATCATCAACTCGCTCGCGTGGTTCGTGTTCGGCAACTTCACGCCGCCCGCCGGCGGCGAGATCGTGCACGGCGACCTGCACCGCTTCTTCGCGGGCGACCCGACCGCGGGCACCTTCATGGCCGGCTTCTTTCCGATCATGATGTTCGGCCTGCCGGCCGCATGTCTCGCGATGCTGCACGAAGCGCCGAAGGAGCGCCGCGCGATGGTCGGCGGCCTGCTGTTCTCGATGGCGCTGACGTCGTTCCTGACCGGCGTGACCGAGCCGATCGAATTCAGCTTCATGTTCCTCGCGCCGGTGCTGTACGTGATCCACGCGGTGCTGACGGGGCTGTCGCTCGCGATCTGCCAGATCCTCGGCGTGAAGCTCGGCTTCACGTTCTCGGCCGGCGCGATCGACTACGTGCTGAACTACGGGCTGTCGACGAAGGGCTGGATCGCGATTCCGCTCGGTATCGCGTACGGCGTCGCGTACTACGGGCTGTTCCGTTTCTTCATCCGCAAGTTCAACATGGCCACGCCGGGCCGTGAGCCGGCATCGACCGACGCGGCCGCGGACTCGTACGCATCGGGCGGCTTCGTCGCACCGGGCGCGGGCGCGACGGCCACGGCTGCCGCACCGCGTGCGCAACGCTACATCGCCGCGCTGGGCGGAGCGGCCAACCTGTCGGTCGTCGACGCGTGCACGACGCGCCTGCGCCTGACCGTCGTCGATCCGGAAAAGGTATCGGAGCCGGAACTGAAGTCGATCGGCGCACGCGGCGTGCTCAAGCGTGGCGGCAACAGCGTGCAGGTGATCATCGGGCCCGAGGCCGACATCATCGCCGACGAGATGCGTGCCGCGATCGGCGCCGGCGCGACCGCTGCGGCAGCGCCGGCGCCGGTCGCCGCGCAGCCCGTCACGGGCGCGGCCGCCGGCCCGCTCGATCCGGAGCCGGCCCGCTGGCTCGCGGTGTTCGGCGGCGCGACCAACGTCGTGTCGCTCGATGCGGTGGCCACCACGCGCCTGCGCGTGGTCGTGCGCGATCCGTCGGCGGTCGATCGCGAGCGTCTCGGCACGCTCGACGTCGCATGGGTGTCGCTCGACACGTTCCACATCGTCTGCGGCAACGCGGCGGCACGCTATGCCGAACAGCTCGGCGCGCGCCTGCCGCCGTCGGGCGGCGGGGCGGCTGCGCAACCGGCGTGATGCGGTGAAGCCGGCCTGATCGATCCGCGTGGCGGATCCGGGCCGGCCGTCAAAAGAACAACGGCTTGCGACGTACGCGTCGCAAGCCGTTTTCTTTGGGGCGGGCGATGCGCTTGCCCGCCCCGCGCAGACCGGATGCCTTCAGCCGTTCACGGATTCGTCAGCGTGAAGGTCGGCTTCCGGTAGCCGACGCCGGCGCGCTCGAGCTTCGGCAATTCGCGTTGCGTGAGCAGCGTCGCGAAGCCGGCCCAGTCGCGCTGCAGCGCGGCGACGTCGACGTGGTGCGTGTCGCCGCGCTTGAAGCGCACGCCGGCCGCATACGGCAGCTCCCAGTCGGCCCGGTGCCACGCGCGTTCGGCGAGCGCGAGCAGCCGCGGGTAGGTCATGTATTCGAGGAAGGTGTCGTTGCGCATCACCTCGCTCCACGCCTGGCCCTGCATGCCTTCGATGCGCGGCGCGGGGCCCGTGCCCGTCACCTCGAACGCGTTGCCGTCGCGGTCGCCCATCACTTCGGCGTTCTGCGGCAGGTTCTCCGGCGCGAGCGAGAACACCTTGTACTCGTCGGTCGCGTGCGAGCCCCAGTAGTAGCCGCGCTCGCGCGGATTGAGCGTGTACGGGAAGTCGAAGTACAGGTAGTCGGGCAGTGCGAGCACCGTCTGGTAACCCTTGCCGCTCAGGTCGCGCGCGCTGTCCGACGCGCCCCAGAAGATCGTGTCCCACAGCGACACCATCACGTGGCGCGTGCTGAAATCCTGCGGCCCGTTCGCGTGCTTGATGCCGTCCTGCCACGCGGCCATCGTGCCGATCCCGTTCGCGTTGACGGCCGCGCTCACCTGTTTCGCGAAACGCGTCGGCAGCTCGTCGATCGACTTGATCTCGCCGCGCTGGAGCAGTGCCGTGCACGCGGGCGAACGCGCCCACGGCTTGTCCTGCGCGGCCAGGTCGATGCGCCCCTTGTTCGGGTCGGTGCCGTTCAGCGGCTGGAACCCTCCGCCGAGGAAGATGTTCTTCGCTTCGTCGCCGCCGTAGTGCCAGGTCTGCAGCGGCGCCTGCGCGTCCGCGTGCATCGCCGCGATCTCGCGGATCACCTTCGACGCGAAGTTGAGCGCGCCCGGCACGCACGGGTTCAGGTCGCTGCGCCGGTCGTAGAACTGCACCGTCGTCAGGTTCGTCGTGTCCTGCGGGTCGAGCAGCCGATACGCGTTCGCTTCCTGCTCGCGGCCGGCCGCGTGCAGCCGCCGGTAGCGCGCCTCCATCGTCACGACGGCCGCGCGGGCGTGCACGGGCATGTCGATCTCGGGGATGACCTGCACGAAGCGCGCGGCCGCGTAGCGCACGAGCGCCACGTAGTCGTCGCGCGTCAGGTAGCCGCCGCCCGAGCGGTTGTCGGGGCCGGAGCCGAGCTGCGGCAGCAGGCAGCGCGTCTCGCCCGGGTCGTGACAGCGGCGCGAGCCGATCTCGGTCAGCTCGGGCAGGCCGGGAATCTCGATGCGCCAGCCTTCGTCGTCGGACAGATGCAGGTGCAGGCGGTTGAGCTTGTACGCGCTCATCTGGTCGATCAGGCGACGCAGTGTCGCCGGCTGCTTGAAGTTGCGCGCGAGGTCGACGTGCATCCCGCGATGCGTGAAGCGCGGCGCGTCCTCGACGAGCATCGCCGGAATCGGGCCGCCGCCGGCCGGCGCGAGCGAGTAGAGCGTCTGTACGCCGTAGTAGAGGCCCGCGCGATCGTAGCCCTCGATCAGCACGCCGCGCGGCCCGATCGCGAGCCGGTAGCCGCCCGGTGTCGCGAGGTCGGCCGGCAGCCGGCGCGGTGCGACGAAGCCGCGCACCGGCACGCGTGCGCCGTCGAGCCCGAGGGTCGTCGCGCGCTCGCGCAGCGCCGCGACCTGCGCGTCAGGCAGGTCCGGCAGCGCGAGTTCGACGCCGCGCAGCTCGAGCGTGCCGGGCAGCGGCAGTTCGCGCTTCACGCTCGGCAACGCACGGCCCGGATCGGGCCGTGCGGCCACCGGCGGCGCATTGCCGGTCGAGTTGTTCTGCGCGTCGGCCGGCAGCGATTCGACGTAGCGCAGCTCGTTGTCGGTGTCGTTGTAGCGCAGCACGGCCGGCGGCGCGCCGTCGACGACGACATACGGGCGCGGAATCACGTCGCTGTAGCGCAGCAGCCAGTATTCGGCGACGAACGGCAGCTCGATGCGCTCGCCGGGCGCGAGCCGCACCGAGCCCGGCTGCGGCGTCAGTTCGTACAGGTCGCCGGTGAGCCGCCGCAGCGCGAAGCCGGGGCGATCGATCCGCAGCAGGCGGCGGATGCTGTGCAGGTAGAGCTTCCAGCTGCCGTCGGCGATTGCCTGGTGGCCGCGGTTCTGCAGGATCAGGCGGCCCGTCGCGCAGGCGGCGCCGTCGGCGCCGAGATCGGCGCACGGCACGCCGGCCGCGCCCGCGTGGTTGTTGTCGACGGCGACGCGCAACGCGAGGCCGTTCGACAGCTGCGTCGCGAGGCTGGCCGCTTGCGCGGTGCCGGCGGGCGCGCCAACGGCGGCCGGCGCAGGTGCCGCGGCGATCGCAGCGGGCGACAGCACCGCGATCAGCAGGCCGGCAATGAGGGATGGCAAGGTGCGCTTCAATTCGAACTCCTGAGAAAAAGAGGACATGGCGGCGTCGTGACGCGACGTCGCTGCGATCGGGTCTTTCAGTGGAGCTGCGGGAGATACCCATGCGCGGGGCGATGCGGCTGCACCGCGCGCATTCGGCACGCGGGAGCGTGCGTTACGGAACGGGAGGCGGGCACGCGTGCCGATCGGATCGGGGCGTCGGCGTGCGCGGATTCATCGGCGGCCCACGGCGTTCGCCGCGGCGACGAGGCGGTCGTGGCCGGCGGCGCCTGGTTGGCCACGGCGCGCGCCGACGGGGCGCGCCGCGGCACGCGGAAGTCGAAACGGCGCGCAGGCGCACGCCACACACGGAAATCGCATGTCTCCCCCACCCAGAAGGAATCGGCCTGTCAGCGGCCGTGTCCAACGATCTTATGAAACCTTTTATTGGTATTCAAGTGGTATCAATCTGGCGCTAAATTGGCATCGATGTACGCCGCCTCCCGGCGCGGCCAGGGCGAAAAAAAACCTCGCGCGAAGCGAGGTTCTTTCCTTCCGGACGGCGACCGCGCGATCGAGCGGCCGCATGCGTCACGCGTTCAGTCGCGGCGCGCCCGCACGGACGCTTCCTGCGTCTTCTGCCGCGCTTCGAGCCACATCGCGTTGACGATGCCGAACGACAGCGCGACGCCGATACCGAGAATCCAGCTGAAATACCACATGGTCAGACTCCTTGCGAAACGGTAGGCGAGGGCGCCCGCGCGCCCCGACCGGGTTCAATGCGTCAATACATCGAGTGCTTGTTCTCCTCGAGCGTCTGGTGCGTGACCTTGCCGCGCATCACGCGATACACCCAGCCGGTGTAGAGCAGCACGATCGGCAGGAACACGATCACCGCGAACAGCATCACCTGCAGCGTCATGTGGCTCGACGTCGAGTCCCATACGGTCAGGCTGCTGCGCGGGTCGAGCGACGACGGCATGATGAACGGGAACATCGAGAAGCCCGCGGTCAGGATCACGCCGACGATCATCAGGCCCGTGCAGAAGAACGCCGTCTTTTCCTGCTTCGAGCCGGCGAGCAGCAGCGCGAGCACGCCGCCCGCGATCCCGACGACGGGCGCGGCGATCATCCACGGATAGTCGCCGTAATTCGCGAGCCACAGGCCGGAACCCGCGGCGACGTCCTTGAGCAGCGGGTTCGCGACGGTGTCGGTCGGCGCGGCATGCGTGATGTGGAAGCCGCCGATGTAGGAGGCCACCAGCACGCCGGCCAGCACGAACAGCACGACCGCGAGGAACGACGCGACGCGCAGCGCGATCGACGCACGGCGCGCGATCGCGCCGTCGGTCTTCATCTTGATGAACGCGGCGCCGTGCGCGACGAGCATCGTGAGGCTGACGAGCCCGCACAGCAGCGCGAACGGGTTCAGCAGCGCCCAGAAGCCGCCGTAGTAGGTCACGCGCAGGTCGCTGTCGAACTTGAACGGCACGCCCTGCAGCAAGTTGCCGAACGCGACGCCGAACACGAGCGCCGGCACGAAGCCGCCGACGAACAGGCCCCAGTCCCAACCCGCGCGCCAGCGCGGGTCCGGCCGCTTGCTGCGGTAGTCGAAGCCCACCGGCCGGAAGAACAGCGCGAACAGCACGAGCAGCATCGCGAAGTAGAAGCCGGAGAACGACGCCGCGTAGACGAGCGGCCAGGCCGCGAACATCGCGCCGCCGGCCGTGATCAGCCACACCTGGTTGCCTTCCCACGTCGCGCCGACCGTGTTGACGATGATGCGGCGCTCGTCGTCGGTCTTGCCGAGGAACGGCAGCAGCGCGGTCGCGCCCATGTCGAAGCCGTCGGTGACGGCGAAGCCGATCAGCAGCACGCCGACGAGCACCCACCAGATCAGCTTGAGAGTTGCATAGTCCATAGCGATTCCTTGTTCGGTTGCGAGGGCGTGCTCAGACTGCGGCCCGCTCGCCGGCGGCGGCGAGTTCGTGGTGATAGCGGCCGGTATGCAGCGACGACGGGCCGAGGCGCGCGTACTTGAACATCAGCTTGATCTCGATGACGAACAGTACCGTGTAGAACGCGATGAAACCGGCGAGGCTCAGGTACAGGTCCGTCGACGTCAGGCTCGATGCGGACAGATGCGTCGGCAGGATGCCCGCGATCGTCCACGGCTGACGGCCGAGCTCGGCGACGACCCAGCCGAATTCCGCGGCGAGCCACGGCAGCGGGATCGCCCACAGCGCATAACGCAGGAACCAGCGGCGGTTGTCCTGCAGCAGTTGCCGGCGCGCGCAGAACCAGAACGCGGCGACGAAGGTCGCGAGGAACAGGAAGCCGAGGAACACCATGATCCGGAACGAGAAGAACACGGGCGCGACCGGCGGGATCGTCTTCTTCGCGGCGGCCTTGATCTGCTCCGGCGTCGCATCGATCACGTTCGGCGTGAACTGCTTGAGCATCAGTCCGTAGCCGAGATACTGCTTGTGCTGGTCGAACAGCGCGCGGGTCGCGTCGCTCTTGTCGCCTTCCTTGATCTTCTGCAATGCGCCGTACGCGACCATCCCGCTCTGGATGTGTTCCTCGCTGTGCTTCGCGAGCTCGCGCAGGCCGATCACCGGCTCGTCGATCGAGCGCGTCGCGATCAGGCCGAGCGCGTACGGGATCTTGATCGCGTAGTCGGTGCGCTCTTCCTTCTGGTTCGGGATGCCGATCAGCGTGAACGACGCCGGCGCCGGCTGGGTTTCCCATTCCGATTCGATCGCGGCGAGCTTCATCTTCTGCACTTCGCCGGTCGTGTAGCCCGATTCGTCGCCGAGCACGATCACGCACAGCGTGGCCGCGAGGCCGAAGCCGGCCGCGACCGCGAACGAGCGCAGCGCGAAGTCGATGTCGCGCTTCTTCAACAGGTACCACGACGAAATGCCGAGTACGAACATCGCGGCCGTCACGTAGCCGGCCGACACGGTATGCACGAACTTCACCTGCGCGACCGGGTTGAACAGCACGTCGAACAGGCTGGTCAACTCCATGCGCATCGTCTGGTAGTTGAACTCGGCGCCGACCGGGTTGTTCATCCAGCCGTTCGCGACGAGAATCCACAGCGCGGACAGGTTCGAGCCCAGCGCGACGAGGAACGTGACGATCAGGTGCTTGACCTTCGACAGGCGGTTCCAGCCGAAGAAGAACAGGCCGACGAACGTCGATTCGAGGAAGAACGCCATCAGGCCTTCGACCGCGAGCGGCACGCCGAAGATGTCGCCGACGTAGTGCGAGTAGTACGACCAGTTCGTGCCGAACTGGAATTCGAGCGTGATGCCGGTCGTCACGCCCATCGCGAAATTGATGCCGAACAGCTTGCCCCAGAACTGGGTCATGTCCTTGTAGACCTGTTTGCCGGTCATCACGTAGACGGCTTCCATGATGACGAGCAGCCAGGACAGGCCGAGCGTCAACGGCACGAACAGGAAGTGGTAGAGCGCCGTGATGCCGAACTGCAGACGTGACAGATCGACGACTTCGCTACTTATCATGATGGTCTCCCTCGGTAGATGCAGGCGCCGGCGCCGAGAGCAGCTTCTCGGCCACGGCGGCAGGCGGCAACGACATGTGCTCGGCCTGCGGATGATTGAAGAATGCGTATTTGAGCGACATCAGGAGGATCAGCTTGACGATCAGCACCAGGGTGATGTCGCGGGCGAGGGTGGGTCCGCGTGCCCATGCGGCGATGCGTGCGCGCCAGCCGATCGTGCCGGCCGGCCGCGAAGGCGGCGCAGGCTCTTTATTGATCGAGATCAAGGCGATTATCCTGAATCGATTTACGTCGGATTGGGGGCGACTTTACGTCGGATTTATGACGGCCGTGAAGCTGTTTTAATCCTTTTGCGCCTGACATGCCAATTTTAAAAGGACTGCTTTCCGATGCCGAGTGCTGCGCTGCGGCAGACCGTCGCGAAACAGGGGGTAAAAATTGAGGTGGATCAAGGTTATGCGGAAGGGCGCCGCAAATGGCGTAATGCCTGATGAATCAGTTCAATTAATCGACGCAAAAACGGAGAGCGAAACGGCCGAAAAGCACGGGGAAACCGGACGAAAAAAAACCGCTGCCGGTCGGGCAGCGGTTTTCGATGAGGCGCTTTAGGTCGCCGGGATTCAGGCGTATTCGGCGAGGGCGGTGCGCATCTTTTTCATGGCGCTCGCCTCGATCTGGCGGATGCGTTCGGCCGACACGCCGAATTCGGCAGCGAGATCGTGCAGCGTCGAGCCGCCCGAGCCGTCGTCGTCGACCTGCAGCCAGCGCGCCTCGATGATGCGGCGGCTGCGCGCATCGAGCGCGTCGAGCGCCTGCGCGATGCCGTCCGTCTGCAACATGTCGCGTTGGCGCGCGGCGAGCACGGCGGTCGGCTCGTTGTGCGAGTCGGCCAGGTAGGCGATCGGCGCGTACGATTCCTCGCCGTCTTCCACTTGGCCCTCGAGCGCGATGTCGCCGCCCGACAGGCGCGTTTCCATCTCCGTGACTTCTTCGCGCTTGACGTTGAGCTCCTGCGCGAGGCCGTCGATTTCCTCGGGCGTCATCGCCTGCATGCTCTTCTTGTGGCTGCGCAGGTTGAAGAACAGCTTGCGCTGCGCCTTCGTCGTCGCGACCTTCACCATGCGCCAGTTGCGCAGGATGTACTCGTGGATCTCGGCCTTGATCCAGTGAATCGCATACGACACCAGGCGCACGTTTTGCGTCGGGTCGAACCGCTTCACCGCTTTCATCAGGCCGATGTTGCCTTCCTGGATCAGGTCGCCGTGCGGCAGGCCGTAGCCGAGATAGTTGCGCGCGATCGACACGACGAGACGCAGGTGCGACAGCACCAGGCGGCGCGCCGAGTCGAGGTCGTTGTTTTCGCGGAATTCGGTTGCATACCGGCGTTCCTCCTCGGCGGTCAGCAGCGGAATGCGGTTGACGGCCTGGATGTACGCGTCGATGTTGCCGAGCTGGCCGGGCAACATCGATTGGGCTGCGAGCGCCAGCGAGCCTGCCGATTCGGCCTTGGCCGGCGTCGGGCTCAGGGTGTTCGGGAGGGTCAGGGCGTTGCTCACTAAAAACTCCTTTGGAATCAGGGACAAACCCCGGTCTCGGATGAGATTCCGTGGTCATCTTAGCACTCCCGCAATACGAGTGCTAATTCCTTAGAGCGGGTGGGGGCATCGGAGTTCCCCATTTTTCTATCGGATGGGTCGAACCGATAGTCTATTCTGCGACAGGGGCTCGGCCATGAAGTTCCGTAAGCCGTTGTTTCTGATAGGAATCAGTAGACGATTTCGATTTTTGTCGTTTTGGAAGCAAGCCATTTCGCTTCGTGATGCCGATTCGAAAAGTCCTTTACCATACCATTCAGTTCGCTCGGGCCCCGGCCGTTGCCGCAGGCTCCATTCAACCCACAAAGTTGGAGTGTCAGATGAACAATAAGAAGAATCGCCGGCCCCGCAGCCGGCTGGTGCTGCATGCGATGCTGGCAGCGTCTCTTCTGGGCGGATCGGGTGCGGCTTTCGCGGACCGATGGGGGATCCAGGCGGGCGGCGGCTTTTCCGATCGCCACGGGATCGACAAGGCCGATCTCGGCGTGGTCTGGGATCCGGGCTGGAACTGGTGGGAAATCGGCGGCTGGCACTTCGCGTTCGTGATGGAAGGCCATGTCGGCTACTGGCACACCGGCGGCAACGTGCACGCCAACATCGGTGAATTCGGCGCGACGCCGATGTTCCGTTTCATCAAGAGCGCGGGCCAGGTTCGTCCGTTCGTCGAAGCCGGCGCCGGCATCCGGTTCCTCACGCATCCAACGATCTCGAACAATCTGTCGCTGTCGACATCGTTCCAGTTCGCGGACGTCGTCGGCGTCGGCGCGCAGTTCGGCGAACGGCAACAGTATCAGGTGGGTTACCGTTTCCAACATGTGTCTAACGCGGGTATCAAAGAGCCGAATCCTGGTATAAATTTCCACCAGTTCTACGTGCAGTACAACTTCTGATCCGCACGCCGGCGCACGGCGGGCGCGTTGCCGAGGAGTCAGGCGATGGCGAAGGTGGTCGATGCGATCCGCGCGCTCGAGCGCGATCGGTTCCGGGCGATGGTGGACGGCGACGGCGAGGCGCTCGACGCGCTGTTGTCGGACAAGGTGTTTTTCGTCCACACCAACGGCAAACGCGAAACCAAGCAGCAGTTCATCGACGCCATCGTCGCCGGCCGCCGCCGCTATCGCCAGATCGAAATCCAGTCGCAGGACGTGCTGCCGGTCGGCGACGCCACCTGCGTCGTCACCGGGCGCGCGTTGATCGAGATGGAAACCAACAACGGCGGCCTCGTCTTTCCGATTGCCTATACGTCCGTCCACACGCACGACCAGGGCCGCTGGTGCCTGTTCGCGTGGCAGGCGACGCGGTGCGCGACCGAAACTTGAGCGCGGGTGGCGCCCCTTTTCATGTGTCGATCGAAGCGGCCTTCTGAGCCGCTTTTTGCTGCCTCGTGCGGCGCGGATCGCGCGGCGCACGGGCGGTCACGCACCGCTCGCTGACGTTTCAACCCGGCATCGCAGCCCGGCGTTCAGGCCGCCGCGCGGTGGTCCGCGCAGTGCCATGCCGAGCGGTTGACCGCACCGACGACCGCATCGAGCGCCGCGACGGCCGCATCGGCGTGCACGCCGACCCCGTGCCGCAGCGGCGCGTCGCCGACCCGGCAGCCGACCGATACCGCGATGCGGCCGTCCGCGGCGCGCGTGTGCTCGCACGACGCGACCTCGATCGCGGCGCCGGCGGCCGCCGCAAATGCCGCGGCGAAATGTCGCGCCGCGTCGTCCGGCGTCGCATCGGCGGCAGGCGCCGTCGCGATCTCGCGGTTTTGCCAGCGCGCGCCGTCGCCGTGGCGCGCGGCCGGGCCGTCGGTCTCGAAGAATTCGCGTGCGAACAGCGCGCAGATCGCGTCGCCCGTCACTTCCTCGCCCGACGCGTCGGCGAGCGTCTGCACCGCATGGCTGAACTCGATCTGGACGCGGCGCGTCGGCGTGAAGCCCATCCCGCGTTCGAGCAGGAACGTCGCGCCGCCCTTGCCGGACTGGCTGTTCACGCGGATCACCGCGTCATAGCTGCGGCCGAGATCGGCCGGGTCGATCGGGAGGTACGGCACTTCCCAGACCGCCTCGGGGCGTTGCTGGGCGAAGCCCTTGCGGATCGCGTCTTGGTGCGAGCCCGAGAACGCGGTGAATACGAGGTCGCCCGCGTACGGGTGGCGCGGATGCACGGGAATCTGGTTGCAGCGCTCGACGACGCGGCGCACCACGTCGATGTCGGAGAAATCGAGGCCCGGGTCGATGCCTTGCGTGTAGAGGTTCAACGCGAGCGTGACGAGATCGACGTTGCCGGTGCGCTCGCCGTTGCCGAACAGGCAGCCTTCGATGCGGTCGGCGCCCGCGAGCAGCGCGAGTTCGGCCGCCGCGACCGCGGTGCCGCGATCGTTGTGCGGATGCACGGACAGCACGATGCTGTCGCGATACGCGAGATTGCGGTCCATCCATTCGATCTGGTCGGCGAACACGTTCGGGGTCGCGGCTTCGACGGTGGCCGGCAGGTTGACGATCATCTTGTGGTCACGGGTCGGGCGCCACGTCTGCGCGACCGCGTCGCAGATCTCGCGCGCGAACGTCAGCTCGGTCATGCTGAAGGTTTCCGGCGAATACTGGAAGGTCCAGTGCGTGTCGGGGCGCGCGGCGGCGTGTGCCTTGATGATGCGCGTGCCGTCGATCGCGAACGCCTTCACGTCGTCCTTCGACATCCCGAACACGATGCGGCGGAACGACGGGCAGACCGCGTTGTACAGGTGCACGATCGCGCGCGGCACGCCTTCGAGCGCATCGAACGTGCGCGCGATCAGGTCTTCGCGCGACTGCACGAGCACTTCGATCGTCACGTCGTCGGGAATCCGCTTGTCGTCGATCAGCTTGCGGACGAAATCGAAGTCGGTTTGCGACGCCGACGGAAAACCGACTTCGATCTCCTTGAACCCGATCGCGACCAGCATGTTGAAGAACTCGAGCTTCTGCTCGATGCTCATCGGTTCGATCAGCGACTGGTTGCCGTCGCGCAGATCGGTGCTCATCCACACGGGCGCACGCTCGATGGTGCGGGCCGGCCAGCGGCGGCCATTGAGGCGGACGGGCTCGAACGGACGGTACTTGTCTTGCGGATTGCGCATCATCTTCTGGACCTCGGGTCTCAAGTCGCGAGCGAAGACGCACGGCGCGGGCGCCGGTTGGCGCTGCCTCGCATCCGGCGCGCGATGGCGCCGCGGATGCGGATGATCTTCGCGAATCGGCCGACGGATGGACGGACGAATGCTGACGACTTCGGGTTGTAAAAACTGCGAGAGGGGTACGGCGAGGAACTGCTGGGAGGACCGTGCGAACAGCACACGGCGCTACGACAGCCTTAGGCTAGTCGTAGCGATAGCGGCCGCGCTAGGCGGCCGGAGGTAATTCGGAGGGTGTTCGGAAAGGAACGCATGACGGCCACTCTATGCCAGGATGCGCTCGCGTGTCAAATGTCGGGATAAAGGGCCAGGTCGTCGTCGCGCCGTCAGCGCGCGACGCGCACGATCTGCACGATCGTCGCGACCTGTCGCGCGACCGTGTCGGGCACCGGCACCTCGCCGCGCAGCACCGCGTCCGTCCATGCCGCCGTGGTCGCCGCATCGCGCGACTCGGGCAGCGCGACGGGCGGCGCGTCGGTCGACGAACGTTCGGCGTCGATCAGCGTGTCGCACACGCCGTCGTGCAGCCAGTCGACCTGCACCTGGCGCCGCGTGTCGGCCACCGCTTCGCCTTCGGTGCCGCGCGCGAGCAGCGCGCCGCCCCGCGCGGCGTCCGGATGATCGCGGAACAGCTGCGCGAGGCTGTCGCGGTACGGCGGGTGCGTGTAGTTGACGAGCCGCAACCCGGCGGGCGCGAACGGCTGCAGGATCTTCACGAGCGTATGCGTCGAGTTGCGCACGCCGAGCACGCGGCGCATCGACAGCAGATGCGCGATGCGGGGCGCCAGCACGTCGATCGGTGCGAACGCGACGCGGCGCTCGGCGAGCGTGTCCTCGATCGCATCGTGCGACGTCGACGGCGCGAGCGACAGCGCCGAGAAGATCTCGGCGCTCGTCACGCGGCCCGGATCGCGCTCCACTCCGTGCACCAGCACCGGCACGCCTTCGCGCGCGAGCAGCAGCGCGAGCAGCGGCACGAGGTTCGGCTGCTTGCGCGCGCCGTTGTAGCTCGGGATCGACACCGGGCGGAACGCGGCGTCCTGTACGTGCACGGGTTCGAACGACGCTTGCGCGGCGGCGAGCATCGCGGCCAGTTCGTCGGCGGATTCGCCTTTCAGCCGATAGGCGATCAGGATCGCGCCGAGTTCGACGTCCGACACGCGCGCATCGAGCATCGCGCGATAAAGCTCGAACGTGTCCTCGGCGGACAGGGCGCGCGCGCCGTTCGGCCCGCGGCCGATTTCCTTGATGAAGCGGGCGCAGGGGAACGGAGCGGCGGCGGGATCGTGGGAAGCGGTCATCGGAACGTGGGGCGGGCGGCCGGCATCGGGCCGCGCGGTGAGCGGTGAGGAATGCCCCGAGTATCGCACGGGCGCGGCCGCGCACCGTGCCGCGCTACACTCTGGTTCCCGGCGGCGCGCGCACCGGCTGCGCCGCGCCCGTGCCGCCGCCGGCCGAATACGATCAAAAGAGAGACATCCCATGAAGCTCTACAGCTATTTCCGCAGTTCCGCGTCGTACCGCGTGCGGATCGCCCTGAACCTGAAGCGGCTGCCGTTCGACTATGCGCCCGTGCACATGCTGCGCGACGGCGGCGAGCAACTGAAGGACGCGTATCGCGCGCTGAATCCGGATGGGGTCGTGCCGACGCTGGTCGATGGCGACGCGACGCTGCAGCAGTCGCTCGCGATCATCGAATATCTCGACGAAACCCATCCCGAGCCGGCGTTGCTGCCGAAGCAGCCAGCCGATCGCGCGTACGTGCGATCGGTCGCGCTGCAGATCGCGTGCGAAATCCACCCGCTCAACAACCTGCGCGTGCTCAAGTACCTGAAGCACACGCTGAAGGTGTCCGAGGACGCCAAGAACGCATGGTACCGGCACTGGATCGAGGCGGGCTTCGACACGCTCGAGACGCGTCTCGCGAACGATCCGCGCACCGGCAAGCTGTGCTTCGGCGACACGCCGACGCTCGCCGACGTGTGCCTCGTGCCGCAGGTGTTCAACGCGAACCGCTTCTCGATCGACACGACGCGTTTCCCGACGATCCAGCGGATCGTCGACCATGCGGCGACGATCGATGCGTTCAAGGCCGCCGAGCCGGGCGTGCAGCCGGACGCCGAATGAGCGCCGAATGAGCGCGGCGCCCCCGTGGCGAGCATGATCGGGTGCGCATGAAAAAGGGCGCCCGAAGGCGCCCCGCGCGATGCGAGCCGGCGGCGTTCAGCCGAGCAGCGCGTCCGCGAATTCCACCGCGCTGAACGGCTGCAGGTCCTCGACCTTCTCGCCGACGCCGATGAAGTAGACGGGCACCGGCCGTTGCCGCGCGATCGCCGCGAGAATCCCGCCCTTCGCGGTGCCGTCGAGCTTCGTGACGATCAGGCCGGTCAGGCCCAGCGCGTCGTCGAATGCCTTCACCTGCGTGAGCGCGTTCTGGCCGGTGTTCGCGTCGATCACGAGCAGCACTTCGTGCGGCGCGCCGTCGTGCGCCTTCGCGATCACGCGCTTCACCTTCTTCAGCTCTTCCATCAGGTGCAGCTGCGTCGGCAGGCGGCCGGCCGTGTCGGCCATCATCACGTCGATCTTGCGCGCGCGCGCGGCGCTGACCGCGTCGAAGATCACCGCGGCCGGATCGCCGCTTTCCTGCTGCACGACCGTCACGTTGTTGCGCTCGCCCCAGACCGCCAGCTGCTCGCGCGCGGCCGCGCGGAACGTGTCGCCGGCGGCCAGCAGCACCGACTGGTCGAAGCTCTGCAGATGCTTCGCGAGCTTGCCGATGCTGGTCGTCTTCCCCGCGCCGTTCACGCCGGCGATCATCATCACGAGCGGCTGCGCGCGGCCGAGCATCAGCGATTTCTCGAGCGGCGTCAGCAGCTCGACGAGCAGGTCGTGCAGCGCATTCTTCACTTGCTGCGGATCGGTCAGCCGGCCCGCGCGCACCTTCTCGCGCAGCGCGCCGAGCAGGTATTCGGTCGCGTCGACGCCCGCGTCGGACATCAGCAGCGCGGTTTCGAGCTCCTCGTACAGGTCTTCGTCGATCTTCGTGTTGACGAATACGCCGGTGATGCTCGAGCCCGTCTTCGCAAGCCCCGTTTTCAGGCGCGCGAGCCACGACTGCTTCGCGGACGCGTCCTGCAGCGGCGGCGGGACGATCTCGACCGTCTCGACCACTTCGTCGCGACCGTCGTTGGTCGGCGTGACCGTCATCACGACGGCCGGCGCGGCCGGTTGCGCGGTCGCCTGCGGCACGTCGGCCGCGGGCGCGTCGGCGTCGGACGCTTCGTCCGCTTGCTGCGCGTCGGCCGATTGCGATTCCGCCGGATCGGGCTCCTGCGTTTTCTTGAATCGTTTGAAGAAACTGAACATGGTCTGACGTCGGGAAGAGGGCGGGCCGCCGCCGAGGGCGGGGCGCCGGACGGGCCGTTCTGCGTTCGCGCGGGCGCGGCGCTCGGCGGCCGAAACCGTGCATTTTATCAGTGCGGCGCGGCACTCGCGTCAGTGCGCGTCGCCGCTGTGGTAACGTGCGCCTGTTTGGCGGCGCCCCCTGCGCGCGCCCGGTCCCTCCGTTGTCGATATCCCGTATGTCCCGTTCCTCTTCCGGCCGCCCGGCGGCCCCTTCCAGTCGCGGCAAGCCGCACACGATCCGCATCATCGGTGGCGACTGGAAACGCACGCCGCTCGCGGTGCTCGATCTCGACGGCCTGCGCCCGACCCCCGATCGTGTACGCGAGACGCTGTTCAACTGGCTCGGCCAGGATCTCGACGGCTGGCGCTGCCTCGACCTGTTCGCGGGCACCGGTGCGCTCGGCTTCGAGGCCGCGTCGCGCGGCGCGGCGAGCGTCGTGATGGTCGAGCGCCACCCGCGCGCCGCGCAGCAGCTGCGTGCGATCAAGGACAAGCTCGGCGCCCGTTCGGTCGAGATCGCCGAAGCCGATGCGCTGCGGCTTGCGGCCGGGCTCACGCCGGGCGCGTTCGACGTCGTGTTCCTCGATCCGCCGTTCGACGACCTGGCCGTGCTCGAGCGCGCGATCGCGCTATCCGCGCCGCTCGTCGCGGCGGACGGCGCGCTGTACGTCGAAACGGGGGCGGAACTCGATCCGGCCGCGCACGACGCGCTCGCGGGCTGGCAGGTCGTGAAGCACGGCAAGGCCGGTGCGGTTCACTATCATTTGCTGCGGCGCGAAAATGATGAATAATGCGCGTTCCATACGAGGCGGCGCGCCGCAAAGGCGACGCATGCCCATCTCGGCAGCGGCGCGTGCATCGCACGGCTGCCATCCCGTTTGCGTGATGACAGGAGGAGCGACATGGTAGTCGCCGTGTATCCCGGTACGTTCGATCCGCTGACGCGCGGGCACGAAGACCTCGTGCGGCGTGCGTCGAGCATTTTTGATACGCTGGTGGTGGGCGTTGCCGACAGCCGCGCGAAGAAGCCGTTTTTCTCGCTCGAAGAACGTCTGACGATTGCGAACGAGGTGCTCGGCCATTATCCGAACGTGAAGGTGATGAGTTTCACCGGCCTCCTGAAGGATTTCGTCCGCGTCAACAATGCGCGCGTGATCGTGCGCGGGCTGCGCGCCGTGTCCGATTTCGAATACGAGTTCCAGATGGCGGGGATGAACCGCTATCTGCTGCCCGACGTCGAGACGATGTTCATGACGCCGTCCGACCAGTATCAGTTCATCTCGGGAACGATCGTGCGCGAAATCGCGCAATTGGGCGGCGATGTCAGCAAATTCGTGTTTCCGTCCGTCGAGAAGTGGCTGACCGAGAAAGTCACTGCGATGGGAGGCCCTGCCGCGTGACGCGGCACCGGCCGGTTTCGTCGCGAAGCCGGCCGCCGGCCTGAAGAAGTGAGATCAGTATGGCTTTGATGATTACCGACGAGTGCATCAATTGCGACGTGTGCGAGCCCGAGTGCCCGAACGGCGCGATTTCGATGGGCCCGGATATCTACGTGATCGACCCGAACAAGTGCACCGAGTGCGTCGGCCATTTCGACGAACCGCAGTGCCAGCAGGTGTGTCCGGTCGAATGCATCCCGCGCGATCCGCAGCATGACGAATCGCACGCGCAATTGATGGAGAAGTACCACGCGTTGATCGCCGTGAAGGGCGACGACGCATCGTGATGCTGCGCTGACGCGCGCGCTTCGATTGACGGGCGCGCGCATCGCGCTTCCTTTCAGATCGGCGCCGCCCGGCGCCGGTTCTTCCGTGTCAGCCCAGCAGCTCGCGCAACGCCGCGACGAGCGCATCGCATTCGGCGTCGGTGCCGACGGTGATGCGCAGATGCTGGTCGATCCGCGGCAGCCGGAAGTGCCGCACGAAAATTTCCCGTTCCTTCAGCTTCGCCGCGATCGCGCCCGCATCGTGCGCGGGATGGCGCGCGAACACGAAATTCGCGGCCGACGGCACGATTTCGAAGCCGAGTACGCCGAGCGCATGCGTGAGCCGCGCGCGGCTGTCGATCACGCGCCGGCAGGTGGCGTTGAAATGGTCGGTGTCTTCATACGCGGCCTGCGCGGCGACTTGCGCGAGCCGGTCGAGCGGATACGAGTTGAAGCTGTCCTTCACGCGGTTCAGCGCGTCGATCAGCGCCGCATCGCCGAACGCGAAGCCGACGCGCATGCCCGCGAGCGAGCGCGCCTTCGACGTCGTATGCACGACGAGCAGGTTCGGATGGCGGTCGATCAGCGTAATGGCCGACTGCGCGCCGAAGTCGACGTACGCTTCGTCGATCACGACGACCGACGACGGATTCGCGGCCGCGATCCGCTCGACGTCCGCGAGCGGCAGCGCGCGCCCGGTCGGCGCATTCGGGTTCGGAAACAGCACGCCGCCGGCGTCGTCGAGATAGTCGTCGACGCGGATCGAGAAATCGTCCGCGAGCGGCACGACCGTGGTCTCGACGCCGTACAGGCGCGCGTAGGTCGGGTAGAAGCTGTACGTGATGTCGGGAAAGCGCAGCGGCCGGTCGTGCTTGAGCAGCGCCTGGAACGCGTGCGCGAGCACCTCGTCGGAGCCGTTGCCGACGAACACCTGTTCCGGCTGGATGCGGTGATGGGCCGCGACCGTCTCGCGCAGCGCGCGTGCGACCGGGTCGGGATAGCGGCGCAGCGTGTCGCCGGTCTCGCCGAGTTCGCGTGCGATCGCCGCGACGACGCGCGGCGACGGCGGATAGGGATTCTCGTTGGTGTTCAGCTTGACGGGGTGCGCGAGCGCGGGCTGTTCGCCCGGCACGTAAGGCACCAATTGCTGAACGACGTCGCTCCAGTAACGGCTCACCGCTTGGCTCCTGTCGGGCAAAACGTCCAGATTACCGCATGTGTGCGTCTCGGTGGGGCGGGCGAGGCCGCCAGGTTGCGCCGGACCGCCGATGCACCGGGCCGGTGCGCGGTGCGGTCAGTTGCGATGCAGCTGCATCGTCGCGCGGTCGAGTTCGCCCTTGACGACCATCGGCATCACGGCGAGCGCGCGTTCGATCGATGCGTCGATCACGTCCTGTTCCTCGCGGCGCGGCGGTTTCAGCACGAAGTTCGCGACGTCGGGCTTCGCGCCGGCGCGCGCGCTTTCCGGAATCAGGTCGCGCGGATGGCCGATGCCGATCCGCAGCCGCCAGTATTGCTGCGACGACAGGTGCGCGGAGATGTCCTTGAGGCCGTTGTGGCCGCCGCTGCCGCCGCCGAGCTTCAGCTTCACGGTGCCGGGCGGCAGGTCGAGCTCGTCGTGCGCGACGAGGATCTGGTCGGGCAGGATCTTGAAGAATTGCGCGAGCGCGACGACCGACTGGCCGGAGCGGTTCATGTAGGTCTGCGGCTCGAGCAAATGAACTTCCTCGCCGTGCAGGCGCGCTTTCGCGTAGAAGCCGTGGAAGCGGCGTTCGTCGCGCAGCGTCGTGCCGGCTTCGCGGGCGAGCTGGTCGATCAGCCAGAAACCGGCGTTGTGGCGCGTCGCGGTGTATTCCGCCCCGGGATTGCCGAGGCCGACGATCAGTTTGATCATGACGTTTCGAAGGCGGCGGCGGCCGCCTGGGCGCAGAAAAAGAAAAACCCGCCGGGCAAGCCGCGGCGGGTTGCGTCGACCGTTTCGCGAAACGGATCGATGGGCGTGCAGGCAGCCGCTTAGGCAGCCGGCGTTTCGCCTTCTGCTGCGTCCGACACGGCACCCGCCGGGACCGTCGCCGATGCGACAACCGGGTTTTCCGCGTCGACGTGCGCGACCAGCGCGACGCCCTTCGGCAGCGCGATGTCCTTCGCGTGCAGCGACTGACCGGCTTCGATCTTCGACAGATCGACTTCGAGGAATTCCGGCAGGGCCGACGGCAGGCACTCGACTTCGATTTCCGTTGCGACGTGCGAGACGATTGCGCTCGACAGCTTCACGGCCGGGCTGACTTCAGCGTTCAGGAAGTGCAGCGGCACCTTCGTGTGCAGCTTCTTCTTCGCGTCGACGCGCTGGAAGTCCACGTGCAGCACGAGTTGCTTGAACGGGTGGTATTGCACGTCGCGCAGCAGAACCTGTTGCGACTGGCCAGCGACTTCCAGGTCGAGGATCGACGAGTGGAAGGCTTCCTTCTTCAGTGCATGCCACAGCGCGTTGTGATCCAGTTCGATCTTTTGCGGGGCGGCTTCGCCACCGTAGACGATGCCCGTGGTCTTACCGGCGTTGCGCAGGCGGCGGCTCGCACCCGTACCTTGCTGTTGGCGCTCGAAAGCGACGACTTTCATGTGATTCTCCATTTGCTGCCCGCGACCAGGCAGTAAAACGGGGCCATCAAGCGGCCCCCGATGAAACGGCCGGGGTTTCGTCTATCCCGTCCGATTGTGCAAAAAGCGAAGCGTTGCCGCTTCGCTTTCCGCGCATGCTTTGTTCCGTCGATTCGCGATCAGGATTCCGCGAACAGCGACATCACCGAATCGCCGCGGCGAATCCGCGAGAACGTCTCGGCCAGCAGGCTCGCGCTCGTCAGCGAGCGGATCTTCGAGCACGCCAGCGATTCGGCCGACAGCGGAATCGTATCGGTGACGACCAGTTCGTCGAGTTCCGATGCAGCGATACGCTCGGCGGCGCCGCCCGACAGCACGGGGTGTGTCGCGTAAGCGAAAACCTGCTTCGCGCCGCGATCCTTCAGCACTTGTGCAGCCTTGCAAAGCGTGCCCGCCGTATCGACCATGTCGTCCATGATCACGCAGGTGCGGCCTTCGACTTCACCGATGATGTTCATCACTTCGGCGACGTTCGCCTTCGGACGACGCTTGTCGATGATCGCGAGATCGCAGTTCAGCTGCTTCGCGAGTGCCCGGGCACGCACCACGCCGCCGACGTCCGGCGACACGACGAGCAGATCCGCGTAGTTCTGCTTGCGCAGGTCGCCCAGCAGGATCGGCGTCGCGTAGATGTTGTCGACCGGGATGTCGAAGAAACCCTGAATCTGGTCGGCGTGCAGATCCATCGTGATGATCCGCTCGACGCCGGCGATTTCCAGCATGTTCGCGACGATCTTCGCCGAGATCGCGACGCGCGCCGAACGCGGGCGGCGATCCTGACGGGCGTAGCCGAAGTAGGGGATGGCGGCGGTGATCCGGCCGGCGGATGCGCGCTTGAGCGCATCGACCATGATCATCAGTTCCATCAGATTGTCGTTCGCCGGTGCGCACGTGGATTGCAGGACGAAGACGTCCTTGCCGCGCACGTTTTCCTGGATCTCGACCTGGATCTCGCCGTCGGAGAAACGGCTGACCATCGCTTTGCCGAGGGGAATACCAAGGATACTGACGACTTCCTGGGCGAGCGCGGGATTCGCGTTGCCAGTAAAGACCATCAGGCCATCATGGCTGTGGCTGCTCATCGTGCACCTGCTTCAGGCTTGGGCGGGAAATGCGGGAAAATTTTTGGCAGGGGAGGAAGGACTCGAACCCTCGCATGCCGGAATCAAAATCCGGTGCCTTGACCAACTTGGCGACTCCCCTACACTTAACTGATAACTTCACCGAACTTGTGTAGGCCGTTCGGCAAAGTAAAACTTCATGACGCGAAAGCGAAGAGCGGATGCTCGTTCAGACTCTCGGCAACTGCGCCGTTCCAACTGGCGGGCAGCTTGGCTTTCGCCGCTTCTGCCTCGTGCTTGCTGTGAAACGCTGCAAACACGCTTGCTCCGGAGCCGGTCATCCTCGCGGGGGTCACATCATACAACCATTTGACCGCCTGCGCAACTTCCGCGTACTTCCTTGTTACAACTTCCTGCATATCGTTCCGGCCGAAGCTATCTGGCCATTCCGCATCGCTGGTTTGCTGTGCAAGAAAGTCAGCAATTGTGACGGGCTTCGTATCTCTTGTCAACAACTCATCTGAAAATATTTCAGCGGTCGGGACATGAACGCGTGGCGTCACAACCAAGAACCAGCGAGTCGGCAATTGTACCTCAGCTAATTCTTCTCCGATACCCTCTGCGAACGCATTTTTTCCAAAAATAAAAAACGGGACGTCGGCGCCGAGTTTGACCGCGAGCGACTGGAGTTCGGCGCGCGGCACATCGAGTTGCCACAGGCGGTTCAGCGCAAGCAGCGTCGTCGCCGCGTCGGAGCTGCCGCCGCCGAGGCCGGCGCCCATCGGCAGGATCTTGTCGATTTCGATGTCGACGCCGTGCGCGGTGCCCGTATGCGCTTTCAGCAGGTTCGCCGCGCGCACGACGAGATCGCTTTCCTCGGGCACGCCGGGTACGTCGGTGACGCGTGCGACGCGGCCGTCGTCGCGCCGCGTGAAATGCAGCGTGTCGCCCCAGTTCAGCAGCTGGAATACGCTCTGCAGATCGTGATAGCCGTTCGGACGACGGCCGGTGATGTGCAGGAACAGGTTGAGTTTCGCGGGCGCCAGGCAGTCGCGCAGCGAGCGGGTCGAATCGGTCATGCGGGTATCGGGGCTAGGCGCGCGTGCTCACTGATCGAGCACGAGCTTGATGTCGAGCGGCGGCGTCGCGCGCACGAGGTTGACGCGTTTGACGCCCGTGGCCGGGGCATCCGCGTAGGCAAGGTAGTCGATCGTCCAGCCGTCCTGGCGCAGCTGCTTGATGCGCGTGCCGTCGGCCGGGTCGCGCACGGTTTCCGCGGGCGTCGCGGGCGCGGCGATCGGCAGCAGCCAGTAGCGCAGGCCCGCGAGCGGCAGTTCGAAGCCGAGCGTTTTCTGCATCAGGTCGCCGACGTCCGGCGCATATTGGATCGGGCGGTTCGGCAATTCGAGCGACGCCGCGCGCGGCGACGATTTCACGACCGCGAGCGTCTGGCCGAGCGGGCTGCGCAGTTCGAGCGACACGTCGTCGCCGTGCTCCTGCCAGTCGAAGTTGCCGTACACGTTCTGCGGGTTGCCGAGACGATCGTCGTACCGCACCGCGAAGCGGCCATGGTACGCATGCGTCGCCGCCGTCTGCAGCGCAGCGCCCGTCGGCGCGTTGGCCGCCGGCGGCGTGCTCGCGCAGCCGGCGAGCGCGAGCGCCGCGCCGGCCGCGGCCAGCGTGCGCCGCGCGCGGGAGGACAGGGAAAACATCGGGGACATCCGCATCAAAGGCCGTTGATCTGCAGGCGCTTGAGCGTCTGCACGAGCGTTTCGTTGTCGGGCTCGAGCTTCTGCGCGGCCCGCAACGCGTTGCGGGCGTCGTCCTGCGCGCCGCTCTTCCACAGCACTTCGCCGAGATGTGCGCCGATTTCCGCGTTCGGCTGCAGTTCGTATGCACGCTGCAGTACCTTCGTCGCGCCGGCCGTGTCGCCCATCCGGTACTTCACCCAGCCGAGGCTGTCCATGATGTACGCGTCGTTCGGCGCGAGCGCCATCGCCTTGTCGATCAGCTTGCTGGCCTCGGGCAGGCGCTGGTTGCGGTCGGCGAGCGAATAGCCGAGCGCGTTGTAGGCCTGCGGGTTGTCGGGCTGCGTACGGATCAGCTCGCGCAACTGCTTTTCCATCGTCGCGTAGTGGCCGGTCTTTTCGGCCGCCATCGCGTAGTCGTAGCGGAGGTCGGGATCGTCCGGGAAGTCCTGGACGGCTTGCCCGAGCCGCGCTTCCGCTTCCGGATAGCGCTTCGCGGTGAACAGGATCGACGCATCGGTGCGCGCGACCACGGCCGCGTCGCGCGGATCGGAGATCGGCAGGTTGTCGAGCACCTTGCGCGCCTCGTCGGTCTTGCCCTGTTTCTGCAGCAGCTGCGCCCGCGTGATCTGGGCGGGCAGGTAGTGCTGGCTCGTCTGGTCGACCTTGTCGAGCCATTGCGACGCCTGCGCGTCGTTGTTCTGGTCGATCGCGATCTGCGCGAGGTAGATGTAGCCCTGGCCGACGTCGAGGTTCGGCTGCTTGTCGCCGAGCTGCACGTACTGCTTCAGGTAGCCGGTCGCCTCGTCCAGCTTCTTCTGCTGGATCTTGATCAGTGCGAGCGCCATCAGCGGCGTCGGATCCTTCGCGTCGAGCTTGCGCATCGTCTCGAACTGCTTCTGCGCGTCGTCGAGGCGATCGTCGGCGAGATAGAGCTGCGACAGCGCAAGCCGCGCGTCGCGCGACTTCGGATTCTGCTGAACATACTTCTCGAACGACGCAATGCCCGCCGCGCGTTCCGCCGGGCCCATCTGCGACAGCATCAGCGCCGCCGGCAGGTAGTCGGGGCGGATCTGCAGCGCCTGCTTCAGCGATTGCGCCGCGCCGTCCTTGTCGTCGACCGCGAGCTGCTGCCGCGCGATCGCGAGCTGCGCCTCGGGGCGATTCATGTCGTTCTTCAGCATGTCCTTCAGCACCGCAAGGCCGCCGACACGATCGGGGCCGCGCACGAGCAGCGCCTGCAGCGCGAGGATCGCCGGGCCGCGCGTGTCGCCGGTCGCGCGGGCCAGCTCGCGCGCGAGCATCGGTTGCGCGTCGGCCGGCTTGCCGGCGAGCACCAGCAGCGCGGCGTCGACCTGCGACGCGCGGTTCGAATCCGGTGCGTACTGACGCCACAGGTTCGCGGCGGACAGCGCGTCGGCCGGGCTCTGCGCGCCGAGCGCGATTTCGGTCGCGCGCTGCGCCATGCGCGGATCGCGCGTGTCGCGGGCCAGCGCGAGATAGGTCTGGTACGCCGGCGCCGGTTGGTTGCGCTGGAGCGCGACCTCGGCGGCGAGCACCTGGTAGACGATCTGGCTCGTCAGCGGCACGCCGGGGAGATTCTTCTGCTCGTCCGGCATCACATGCTCGAACGCACCCTGCGGCGCCGCGTCGTCCGATGCCGGATCCTGCGCGTGGGCCGGAAAGGCGGTGAGGGTCCAGGCGGCAAACAGCGCGGCGCCGAGTGCACGACGGACCGGGAAGGCGCGCGCGCCGCGCACGGCGGCGGGGCGCTTCTGAAGCAGCTTCGAGGGCAGGGTCATGGAAATCCGTTCGATGTTTCAACCGATTGTAACGCGCTCGCTACAATACACGCACGATCGTGATAGGGTCCGTTTACCTGCGGAACCCCCATGCGAATGCCCGAAATCGC
>NZ_LZXX01000106.1:198714-236294 GCF_001729305.1 Burkholderia sp. A2
CGGGCGATTTCGGGCATTCCCGTGTTTAATTCGGGGCCGCCGCGAAAACGGCCGTTTTCGCGGCGGCGCATGCGCGTTCCCCATGTAAGCAGACCGTAGCCTCAGACCCGCAAAACATGCCAGAGTTGCCAGAAGTCGAAGTCACGCGCCGGGGCATCGAGCCCTTTGTCGCGGGCCGCCGCGTCGAGCGTGTCGACGTCCGTACCGCGATGCTGCGCTGGCCCGTGCCGGCGGGGCTCGCCGAGCAGTTGCGCGCGCGCGAGGTGCTCGCCGTCGAGCGCCGCGGCAAGTACCTGCTGTTCGAAGTCGATGCGGGCTGGTTCATCGTCCATCTCGGGATGACCGGCACGCTGCGCGTGCTGCCCGCGGCCGGCGTGCCGGTCGCCGCGAAGCACGATCACATCGACTGGATCTTCGACGAATTCGTGCTGCGGTTCCGCGATCCGCGCCGCTTCGGCGCCGTGCTGTGGCACCCGCGCGAAGCCGGTGACGTGCATGCGCATCCGCTGCTCGCGAGCCTCGGCGTCGAGCCGTTCTCGCCGGCGTTCACCGGCGCGCTGCTGCATGCGCGCACGCGCGGCCGGACGGTGTCGGTCAAGCAGGCGCTGCTCGCGGGCGACATGGTCGTCGGCGTCGGCAACATCTATGCGTCGGAGAGCCTGTTTCGCGCCGGCATCCGGCCGACGACGGCCGCCGGCAAGGTTTCGCTGCCGCGCTACGAACGGCTGGCCGACGCGGTGCGCGCGACGCTCGCCGACGCGATCGAGCGCGGCGGCAGCACGTTGCGCGATTTCGTCGGCAGCAACGGCGAAAGCGGCTACTTCCAGCTCGACTGCTTCGTCTACGATCGCGCCGGCCAGCCGTGCCGCGTATGCGGCACATCGATCCGCCAGATCGTGCAGGGCCAGCGGTCGACCTATTTCTGCCCGACGTGCCAGCGTTGAAACCCTTTTCCACGATCAGACAACTTGAAGCCGCCCCGCATCGCCCCCGCTCCGTTCCCCGTCACGCCGCTGCACCGCACGTTCGCCACGCGTCTCGTCGCGTGGCAGCGCGAGCATGGCCGCCACGACCTGCCCTGGCAGAACACCCGCGATCCGTACCGGATCTGGCTGTCGGAAATCATGCTGCAGCAGACGCAGGTGTCGACCGTCATTCCGTATTACACACGTTTTCTCGACCGCTACCCCGACGTCGCCGCGCTCGCGGCCGCGCCGACCGACGACGTGATGGCGCTGTGGGCGGGGCTCGGCTACTACTCGCGCGCGCGCAACCTGCACCGCTGCGCGCAGGTCGTCGTCGCCGAGCACGGCGGCGCGTTTCCGGCGACGCCCGACGCGCTGGCCGAACTGCCCGGCATCGGCCGCTCGACGGCCGCCGCGATCGCGTCGTTTGCATACGGCGCGCGCGCGACGATCCTCGACGGCAACGTGAAGCGCGTGCTCGCGCGGGTATTCGGCGTCGAGGGCTTTCCGGGCGAGAAGCGCGTCGAGAACGACATGTGGGCGCTCGCCGAATCGCTGCTGCCCGATGCCGCGAACGCGGCCGACGTGAGCGCGTATACGCAGGGGCTGATGGATCTGGGCGCGACGCTGTGCGTGCGCGGCAAGCCCGACTGCGCGCGCTGCCCGTTCGCGGGCGACTGCGTCGCGCAATCGACCGGCCGCCAGCGCGAACTGCCGGCCGCGCGGCCGAAGAAGGCCGTGCCGACCCGCAAGACCTGGATGCTCGTGCTGCGCGACGGCGACGCGGTGCTGCTCGAGCGACGGCCGCCGACCGGCATCTGGGGCGGCCTCTGGAGCCTGCCGCAAGCGGACGGCGATGCCGCGCTCGCGGATCTCGCGCGCGGCTTCGGCGGCGGCGGCACGGTGCCGCTCGCGCCGCTCACGCATACGTTCACGCATTTCCGGCTCGAGATCGAGCCGCGGCTGAGCGATCTGGCGGACGGCGGCGGCCTGCCGTCGCAGGCGCGGGACGCGGACACCGCATGGGTGCCGCTGAACCGGCTCGACGCGTACGGCGTGCCGGCGCCCGTGCGCAAGCTGCTCGATGCGCTGAGCGGGCCGCTGCTGTAACGAACGGGGAAGGGCGCGACGCGGGCCGCATTCGGGAAGGCGCGGAGCGTCGCGCGCCGGAACGGCGTTTGGGCGGGCGCGGTAGCTACAGCCAGCCGTGCCGGTCGAGCACGTGGTGCACGGCGTCGATGCGCGCGCCGACGTCCGGAAACTCCATCAGCTTCTGCCGCGCGCGCAGGTCGAGCGGCAGCAGTTCCGCGAGGCGATTCGATACCCAGCTCGGATCGTCGAGGCGGAACGGTTCGCCGAACGGCATTTTCTGCGGATCGGATTTCTTCAGCGCGTCGATGATGCGCTCGAGCACCTCGGCGCACGAGCCGAACTGCGCGAGCGCCTGTTCGCCTTCGAGCGGGATGTCGTCGGGCAGCGGCTCCGCGATGCCGACCAGCAGCCCGTTGCCTTCGACGCGATACGACAGCAGCTCGAAACGCTGCGTGCCGACCGCCTGCAGATACAGCATCCCGAATTCGCCGGTATCGCACTCGGTGATGCGCGCCATGCAGCCGATGGTTTCGGGCACCGACACCGCGCCATCCTGCGCGACTTCGGGCCCGCTCTTGAGCAGGCACACGCCGAACGGTGCATCGTCGCGCAGGCAGGCGCGCGACATGTCGAGATAGCGCGCCTCGAACACCTTGAGCGGGAGCAGTCCTCCGGGAAACAGCACCGTGTGCAGCGGAAACAGCGGCAGGTCGATCAGGGTGGTCGATAGGGAGGACATGGCGCGCGGGCGTGGGGGCGGTGTCGCTAGGGTCGGTCGACCTCGGAGACGAGCCGCGACGACGCGTCGACATCCACTGGCGCGTCACGATGCCGCACGATCACGTTCGCGTCGCGCGAGAGGCGCGCGGCGAGCGTTTCCGCGATGAACACCGAGCGATGCTGGCCGCCCGTGCAGCCGATGGCGACGGTCAGGTAGCTGCGGTTGTCGTCGCGGAAGTGCGGCAGCCATTTCATCAGGAACGCATGGATGTCGTCGATCATCTGGTGGACGATCGGCAGTGCGTCGAGAAAGGCGATGACCGGCTGGTCGAGCCCGGTGAGCGGGCGCAGCTCATGGTCGTAGTACGGATTCGGCAGCGCGCGCACGTCGAACATCAGGTCGGCGTCGAGCGGCACGCCGCGCTTGAAGCCGAACGATTCGAACATCACCATCAGGTCGTTGTTCTTCTGCTCGATGAAGCGCTTGACCCAGGTGCGCAGCGCGTTCGCGCGCAGCGTGCTGGTATCGATCTGGTGGCCGAATTCGGCGAGCGGCGCGACGAGCTCGCGCTCGCGCTCTATCGCTTCCTCGAGCGACGACAGCAGGCCGACGTCCGCATCGTGCGACCGCGAGCCGGACAGCGGATGGCGGCGGCGCGTTTCGGAGAAGCGCTGGATCAGCGCCTGGGTGCTCGCGTTGAGGAACAGCACGCGCACGTCGTGCTCGCGGGACAACTCGCGGATCAGGCCGGGCATTTCATCGAGCGACGCGCTCGAGCGCGCGTCGATCGCGACCGCGAGCCGGCGCTGGCCGTCCTGCGCGAGGTAGCGGGCGAGTTCGGGGAGCACGTGCGGCGGCAGGTTGTCGACGCAGTAATAGCCTGCGTCTTCGAGCGCGTTCAGCGCGACGGACTTGCCTGAGCCGGAGATGCCGGTGATGAGGACGATGCGCATGGGAGCAGAGAATCCTGACGTTTCATCATAGCACCGGCTCGACGCGTCGGCGTTGCGCGGCCGGCGCGCGCGGGTTACACCAGTTTGCCGGGGAACTGACTGTCGGGATCCTGCATCGCGAGTCGTTGCCGATCCATGAAATCGCGCAACGTGTCGATTCCGCGCAACTGCAGGATCGTGTTCCGGACGGCCGCCTCGACGAGCACCGCGAGGTTGCGGCCGGCCGCGACCTGGATCGTGACCTTGCTGATCGGCAAGCCGAGCACGTCGACGGTCTGGCTTTCGAGCGGCAGGCGCTGGAATTCGCCGTCGGGGCGGCGCACGAGCTGGACGATCAGCTTCAGCTTCATTTTCCGCCGCACCGCGGTTTCGCCGAAGATCGTCTTGATGTCGAGCAGGCCGAGGCCGCGCACTTCGAGCAGGTTCTGCAGCAGCGGCGGGCAGCGCCCTTCGACGAAATCGGGGCCAAGACGGACGAAATCGACCGCGTCGTCGGCGACGAGGCCGTGGCCGCGGCTGATCAGCTCGAGGCCGAGTTCGCTCTTGCCGAGGCCGGAATCGCCGGTCAGCAGCACGCCCATGCCGAGGATGTCGAGGAACACGCCGTGCAACGTCGCACGCGGCGCGAGGATGCGCGACATGTAGAGCCGCAGGCTGTCGATCACCGCGGCGGCCGACATCGGCGTCGTGAACAGCGGGGTGGACGAGCGCGTGCAGCGCAGCACCAGTTCGGGCGGCGCCGCGGCGCCGCCGGCGACGACGAGGAACGGCGGTTCGAGTGCGATCAGCTCGGCCATGTGACGCGAGCGGTCTTCGTCGGTCTGGCGCTGGTAGTAGTCGATCTCGGCTTCGCCGAGCACCTGGATCCGGTTCGGGTGGATCAGGTTCAGGTGGCCGACGAGGTCGGCGCTCGACGTTGCGTTGCCGACCGTGTCGGCCGAAAAGCCGCGTTCCCAGCCTTCATGCCCCGTCAGCCAGCTCAGTTTAAGCGTAGCCGCGTTGTCGTCGAAGATGCTCTGGGCGTTGATGCTGGACGTATCCATGACTCTCGTCACTCCAATGGGCCGGTGCGGGCGCGCGGCGACGGACGTCGCCATGCCGGGCCGGCGCCGGGCGGCCCTGGACGGCGGCACGTGCCGCCTCGTACGGGGAAATATTCCGCCCGGAACAACTCAAGGTTGCCACTGAGTGAGCAGGCGATGCAACTCGGCGATATCCGTTTCGTTGTGCAGACGCTCGCGCGCGTCGCGATCGGACAGCAGTTGCGCGATTTCCGACAGGATCTCGAGGTGCTGCTGGGTGGCTTGCTCGGGGACGAGCAGGAAGATCAGGAGGCCGACGGGCTGGCCGTCGGGCGCTTCGAACGGGATCGGATCGGCGAGGCGGACGAACGCGGCGAGCGGGTGCTTGAGGCCCTTGATGCGACCGTGCGGAATCGCGACACCTTCGCCGAGCCCGGTCGAACCGAGGCGCTCGCGCGCGAACAGGTTGTCCGTGACGGTGCTGCGGCCGATGCCGTTCTGATTCTCGAACATCAGCCCGGCTTGTTCGAAGACGCGTTTCTTGCTGGTGACCGAGAGGTCGATGACGACGTTCTCTATGGGCAGGATTTTGGCTAGGCGATTCATGTTGGCAGGCGATTGGGCGGCCTGGGGTCTCCTTGCGGCGGCGGACTGATTTTCCATGTTCGGCGATATCAAGGCATGTGGCATGGCAACCTGCAACACCGCTACCGCATCCAACACCCCCCGGCGATAACCGGAACATTATAGAGCACAGCCGCGTGCGTGGCGCAGCACGGGCGGACCGGTCGCACTCGCGCTCGGCGCGGCAAAAAAAACGCCCGGCGAACCGGGCGGCGTGCGTGTTGCGGTGACGGTTATTGCGGCGGCAGTTCGATCTGGTCGATCGACGGTTGAAGCTTGATCGGATCGTGCGCATGCGTTTGCAGGCGCTCCATGTGCTTGACGACCTGACGATCCAGCTTGTCGATCAACAGATCGATCGCGGCATACAGGTTGCCGTTCGCGCTTTCGACGAAGATGTCCTTGCCCTTCAGGTGCAGGTTGATTTCCGCGCGCTGCTGCTTGTCCTTTTCCTTGTGGTTGTCGACCGAGAGGATCACAGTGCCATCGATCACCTGATCGCTATGCCGTAGCACCCGGTCCAGCTTGGTGATCACGTATTCGCGAATTGCAGGCGTGACTTCGAGATGATGTCCACTGATCTTCAGGTTCATAGTGCTTCTCCAAGCGAGTGACCACCCGGCCGCATCGAGGCGGCGCTCCGGTCGACTTGCCCGTGCCGCGCGAAGGCGGCGTATCGCGGACAGGTCGCCCGGCCTGTTCCCCGTGTGCGCGGTGGTCGGGACACGCCTGCCGCCGGGCAGGCAGCAGGCTTAAAGAGACTTGCGCAGATTCACTGCCGGGATCTTGAGGGCTTCGCGATATTTCGCAACCGTGCGGCGCGCGACCACGAAACCCTGTTCTGCCAGCAGCTCGGCAATGCGGCTGTCCGAAAGTGGCGATTTTGGGTCTTCAGCTCCTATCAGTTGCTTGATGAGGGCTCGGATGGCGGTCGACGAGGCGGCGCCACCGGTGTCGGTCGAGACGTGAGATCCGAAGAAGTACTTAAATTCAAGCGTCCCGAACGGGGTCAGCATGTACTTCCCGGTTGTCACACGGCTGACAGTCGACTCGTGTAGGCCCAGCGTATCAGCTATTTCCCGCAAAACCAAGGGGCGCATGGCAATTTCACCGTGCGCAAAGAAATTCTTCTGACGCTCGACAATAGCCTGCGCGACACGCAGGATCGTGTCGAAACGCTGCTGGATGTTCTTGATCAACCAGCGCGCTTCCTGGAGCTGCTGCTTCAGCGATCCGGCCGACGGATCGCCGCGGCTGTTGCGCAGGATGTTCGCGTACAGGTTGTTGATCCGCAGGCGTGGCACGACCTCCGGATTGAGCTCCGCGAGCCATCCCTGGCCGGCCTTCTTCACGATGATGTCGGGCACGACGTAGTCGGCCTCGGCCTTGCCGTATGCGGCGCCGGGGAACGGCTCCAGCGAGCGGATCAGCGCGTGCGCGTCGCGCAGCGCGTCGTCGGTCGCTTTCAGGTGCTTGCGCAACCGTGTGAAGTCGCGTGCCGCGAGCAGTTCGAGATGCTGTGACACGATCTCGAGCGCGAGCGTGCGCGTGGGGGACGGATCGAGGCGCAGCAGCTGCAGCTTCAGGCATTCGGAGGCCGAGCGCGCGCCGACGCCGGCCGGGTCGAAGCTGTGCAGCAGCGCGAGCGCCGCGTTCAGTTCGTCGCAGTCGATTTCCAGTTCGGGCGGCAGGTCGGCGAGCACTTCGTCGAGCGTGGCGGTCAGGTAACCGTCGTCGTCGAGCGACTCGATCAGGAACATCACGAGCGCGCGATCGCGCGGGCCGGCCTGCGTGACGCGCAATTGCGCGGACAGGTGGTCGCGCAGCGACGTCGCGGCTTCCTGCACCTGCAGCGGCGGCAGGTCGTCGTCGTCGGACGCGCCGCTCGAGCGGCCGTATTCGTCGAGATTCCACTGCGGGCCGTCGTTGCCGTCGCCGGACCCGTAACCGTCGTATTCGTCGGCGCCGGCCGGCTCGTCGCGCTCCGCGCGATCGCTGGACGTGCTGCTGCCGTTCGTCGCGGCCGGCTCGGTGTTCGGTGCGGGCGGCGTCTGCGCGATCAGCGATCCGTCGGCCGCGACGCGCAGCGGGCTCGCGATCCATTCGTCGTCGTTCTCGAGCAGCGGGTTCTGCGCGACGGCCATCGCGACTTCCTGCTGCAATTCGAGCGTCGACAACTGCAGGAGCCGGATCGACTGCTGCAGCTGAGGCGTCAGCGCAAGATGTTGCGACAGGCGGAGTTGAAGGCTGGCTTTCATGGCAAGGAGGGAGTCATACCGGCAGTTTGCCACGACCCAGGCGCATTGAGCCATCCGCGATTACGCGCGGCGCGCCGCCCGGCCGCGGGCAGGGCCGCGGGCGTGGATGCAAAGCGGGGCGCAGCCCCGCGCGGCGATGCCGGGCGGGGTGCAGCCAGCCACGAGGAGGACGTTACATGCGGAAGTGTTCGCCGAGGTACACGCGGCGCACGCTTTCGTTTTCGATGATTTCGCTCGGCGCGCCGGCGGCCAGCACCGACCCGTCGCTGATGATGTACGCGTGGTCGCAGATGCCGAGCGTTTCGCGGACGTTGTGGTCCGTGATCAGCACGCCGATGTTGCGCTGCTTCAGGAACTTGACGATCTTCTGGATCTCGAGCACCGCGATCGGATCGACGCCGGCGAACGGTTCGTCGAGCAGGATGAAGCTCGGGTTGGTCGCAAGCGCGCGCGCGATTTCGACGCGGCGCCGTTCGCCGCCCGACAGCGACAGCGCGGGATTCTCGCGCAGGTGGCCGATCTGCAGTTCGTCGAGCAGCGCTTCGGTGCGCGACGAGATCGCGTCCTTCGACAGTCGCTTGCCGTCCTCGCCGTACTGCAGCTCGAGCACCGCGCGGATGTTTTCCTCGACGGTCAGCTTGCGGAACACGGACGCTTCCTGCGGCAGGTACGACAGGCCGAGCGACGCGCGCTTGTGGATCGGCAGCAGGCCGATCGAGCTGCCGTTCAGCGAGATTTCGCCCGCGTCCGTCGGCACGAGGCCAACGATCATGTAGAACGACGTGGTCTTGCCGGCGCCGTTCGGGCCGAGCAGGCCGACGACTTCGCCGCTCTTCACGTCGAGCGACACGTCCTTGACGACCGTGCGCGAGCCGTAGCGCTTCTTCAGGTTGCGGACGACGAGCGAACTCGTGGTGCCGGCCGGCTGGCGGTTCGGAAGCGCGTTCATTGGCCCGGTGCTCCCTGGATCGTGGTCGACGGCGACAGCTTGGCCGGCGCGCCGTTCAGCGGCGCGGGGCCGCCGTTCTTCGGCGACAGCATCGCGCGCACGCGGCCGTTCGGGTTGCCCGGCGCCGCGACGTCCTTGCCGCCCTTCGCGGTGTAGAAGTCGCGCTGGCCGTCGTACGTGATCACGCTGCCGTGCACGGTGTCGGCGACCGTCGACGTGCCCTGCAGCCGGCGCACGGTCGCGGCGGTGGTCAGCGTGGTCAGGTCCTGCTTGCCGTCGTAGTCGATGCGCTCGGCGTCGCCGTCGATGTACTCGTCGAGGCCTTCGCGCTTCTGGCGGAACGTCGCGTGCTTCTTGCCGCTGCCGAACGACGTCGCGTACTGATAGCCTTCCGGGTCCTGGCGCACTTCGACGCGATCGCCCTTGATGATGATCGTGCCTTTCGTGATCACGACGTTGCCGGTCGCGACCGTGACCTGCTTCAGATCGTCGTAGGTCAGGTTGTCGGCCTCGACGTTGATCGGCTTGTTCTGGTCGGCCTTCTCGGCATGGGCGAGCGGCGCCAGCCCGACGAGCGGGAGCGCCACGAGCGTCGCGGCGAGCGCGGCGCGGACGGCGCGCGCAGCGCCGCCGGAAATCAGTCGAGGGAACGGTTCGTTCATGCAGTCACGTGAGGGATGCGTCACTTGGGTTGACCTTTCGAGCCGCCGGACGTGTCCGCCGCGGCAATCGTGCCGCGCACGTTGCCGTAAAGCTCGATGACCCGGGTGACGTTGTTGTACTTCATGCCGTCGGTCGCGTTGACGAGCGACAGGCCGCGCTGAAGTTTAACCGGCTTTTCGGTCTGGATCACATCGTCATTGACGAAGATCCGGAAATGCTGGGAATCGGCCTGCATCTGCGGATCGCCGCCGCCGGCCGCGCGCAGGATGCGCGCATCGTCGTACAAATCGACGATCGACACGTCGCCGTTGACGGTGCCGCGCTTCGCGGTGGTCGTCACGACCGGCTTGCCGGGCTGGAACGCGCGCATGGCCGGATCGGTCAGGTCGCTGCCTTCGGTGTCTTCGTAATGAACCAGCTTCGCGGCCGTCAGCCGGTACTGGGTCGTGCCGGTCTGGTCGAGCTCGGTGACCGAGAAGTTGTCCGCGAAATAGTCGGGCGTGTGGCGCTTCGGCTGCGCGACGCCCTCGCCGGGCGGCGGCAGCGTGGCCTGCAGCAGCCACCACGTGACGCCCGCGAGCGCGGCGACCGCGGCGAGCGGCAGCATCTGGGTCCAGCGGAAATGCGTGCTCATCGGTCAGGCTCCGCAGGCGGCGGCGAGCAGCGCGTCGTAGCGGCGCTGCGCGCGCAGGATTGCATCGCAGACCTCGCGCACGGCGCCGTGGCCGCCGCGGGCCTCGGCGACCCAGTGCGCGCGGGCGATCACCTCGGGGTGCGCGTTCGCGGGGGCCGTCGCGAAGCCGCAGCGCAGCATCACCGGCAGGTCGGGCCAGTCGTCGCCCATGTAGCCGCATGCGTCGGCCGTCAGGCCGAGCGACGCGATCAGGTCGGCGAACACGGCGAGCTTGTTCTCGACGCCCTGGAACAGGTGCGCGATCTTCATTTCCTTCGCGCGCGCCGCGACGATCTCCGAGCGGCGGCCCGTGATGATCGCGGTCGCGATGCCGGCTTCGCCGAGCAGCTTCACGCCGTGGCCGTCGAGCGAATTGAACGACTTCATCGCGTCGCCGGCCGCGGTAAACAGCAGGCCGCCGTCGGTCAGCACGCCGTCGACGTCGAAAATCATCAGCTTCACGCGGCTCGCGCGTTCGGCCGCAGTCAGCGCTGCGCTCATCAGATCACCTTCTTCGAAAACAGGTCGTGCATGTTCAGCGCGCCGATCAGCGCGCCGTCGGCATCGACGACCAGCATCTGGTTGATCCGGTGGCGCTCCATCAGTTCCACGGCCTCGACGGCCAGATGATCCGGCGCGATCGTGCGCGGGTTGCGCGTCATGACTTCGGTGATCGGCAGCGTGCGGAAGTCGCCGTCGCGTGCGAGCACGCGGCGCAGGTCGCCGTCCGTGAAGATGCCGGCGACCTTGCCGCCGGCGTCGACCACGGCCGTCATGCCGAGGCGCTTCGCGGTGATCTGGAACAGCGCGTCCGACAGCGTGGCATCGAGCCCGACGGACGGGACGTCGTCGCCCGAGCGCATCACGTCGCGCACGTAGGTGAGCAGGCGGCGTCCGAGCGCGCCGCCCGGGTGCGAGCGTGCGAAGTCTTCCGAGCCGAAGCCGCGCGCGTCGAGCACGGCGACGGCGAGCGCGTCGCCGAGCGCGAGCGCGGCGGTCGTGCTCGCGGTGGGCGCGAGGTTCAGCGGGCACGCTTCCTTCGACACCGCGGCGTTCAGGTGCACGTCGGCGAGCGTGCCGAGGCTCGACCCCGCGCGGCCCGTGATCGCGATCAGCTTCGCGCCGATCCGCTTCACGAGCGGGAGGATCGCGACGAGTTCTTCCGATTCGCCGGAATAGGAGATGCCGATGAAGACGTCGTCGGAGGTGACCATCCCGAGGTCGCCGTGGCTGGCCTCGGCAGGGTGGACGAAGAAGGCCGGCGTACCGGTGCTGGCCAGCGTGGCTGCGATCTTGCGGGCGATATGCCCCGATTTGCCGATCCCGGAGACCACGACGCGGCCTCGGCAGCCGAGCAGCAGCGCCACGGCCTCGACGAAGCCGCCGTCGAGCTGGTCGCGCAGCGCGCGCACGGCGTCCGCCTCGATGTCGAGCACGTCGCGGGCGAGCGCGAGCGCCCGATCATCATTGATTTTCGCTATCATGCGCGGAGTATAGCAAAGGCGTTTGTTCGCCGCGCCGCGCCTTCGGACTCGTCCGAGGTCGCCTGTCCACCGCCACCACCCGCGCCCGCCTTGCCGTGGCCCCGACGAACGAGGATGCTTCGCCTGTGATTTCCCCGCTCGAAATGACCCTGCTGCTGCTGCTGGCCTCGGTGGTGGGCGTCGTCGTATTCCGCTCGTTGAACCTGCCGCCGATGCTCGGCTACCTGACCGTCGGCATCCTGGTCGGCCCGCACGCATTCGGCGTCGCCGCGGATCTCGAGCGGGCCGAGCACCTCGCGGAATTCGGCGTGGTGTTCCTGATGTTTTCGATCGGCCTCGAATTCTCCTTGGCGAAGCTGAGGGCGATGCAGCGGCTCGTGTTCGGCCTCGGCCTGTTGCAGGTCGTCGCGACCCTCGTGCTCGCGCTCGTGCTCGGCGCGCTGTTCGAGCACTGGGTGCACATCACGTGGCAGGGCAGCATCGCGCTCGGCGGCGCGCTCGCGATGTCGTCGACGGCGATCGTGTCGAAGATGCTCGCCGAGCGGCTCGAGATCGAGACCGAGCACGGCCGCAACATCTTCGGCGTGCTGCTGTTCCAGGATCTGGCGGTCGTGCCGCTGCTGATCGTGATCGCCGCGTTCGGCGCCGAATCGTCGAAGGATCTCGCGCTCACGCTCGGCTTCGCGGCCGTCAAGATCGTGATCGCGCTCGCGCTGCTGCTGGTCATCGGCCAGCGCTTCATGACGCGCTGGCTCAACGTCGTCGCTCGGCGCCGCTCGCAGGAGCTGTTCGTGCTGAACCTGCTGCTCGTCACGCTCGGCGCCGCGTTCATCACCGACCGCTTCGGCCTGTCGCTCGCGCTCGGCGCGTTCATCGCGGGGATGCTCATTTCCGAGACGCCGTTCCGCCATCAGGTGGAGGAGGACATCAAGCCGTTCCGCGACGTGCTGCTCGGCCTGTTCTTCGTGACGACGGGGATGCTGCTCGATCCGCGCGTGATCTGGGAGCATCCGTTGATCGTGCTCGGCTTCTTCGTCGGGCAGATCCTGTTCAAGGCGACGATGATCGCCGGGCTCGCGCGGCTGTTCGGCGCGACGCCGGGCGTCGCGATGCGCACGGGGATCGGCCTCGCGCAGGCCGGCGAATTCGGCTTCGTGCTGCTGAACCTGATCCTCGACCGGCATCTCGTCGATTCGACGCTGCTGCAGGCGATCCTCGCGTCGATGCTGCTGTCGATGCTCGCCGCGCCGTTCCTGATCCAGAACGCGGACCGCATCGTGATGCGGCTGTCGTCGACGGAATGGATGCAGCAGTCGCTGCAGATGACGCGGATCGCGACGCAAAGCCTCAAGCAGCGCGGCCACGTGATCATCTGCGGCTACGGCCGCGCGGGCCAGAACCTCGCGCGCATGCTCGAGCAGGAAGGCATTTCGTACGTCGCGCTGGACCTCGACCCCGATCGCGTCAGCGCGGCCGCGACGGCCGGCGAATCGGTCGTATTCGGCGACGCGGCCCGCCGCGAGTCGCTGCTCGCGGCCGGTATCCACCGGGCGGCAGCCGTCGCGATCACCTACGCGAACACGCCGTCGGCGCTGCGCGTACTGCATCACGTGCACGAGCTGGAGCCGACGCTGCCGGCGATCGTGCGCACCGTCGACGACGCCGATCTCGAGAAGCTGCTCGCGGCCGGCGCGACCGAGGTGATTCCGGAGATCGTCGAGGGCAGCCTGATGCTCGCGTCGCACACGCTGGTGCTGGTGGGCGTGCCGATGCGCAAGGTCGTGCGGCGCGTCGAGGAGATGCGCGACGAGCGCTACAGCCTGCTGCGCGGCTATTTCCGCGGCGCGGACGATGCGGACGACGACGATCACGAGCAGGTGCGGCTACAATCGGTGCCGGTCGACGCGCGTGCGGACGCGGTCGGGCGTTCGCTGGAAGAACTCGGGCTGTACGCGCTCGGGCTGGAAGTCACGGCGATCCGCCGGCACGGCATCCGCGGCGTCGAACCCGATCCGCAGACCAAGCTGCGCGCGAGCGACATCGTGGTGCTGCGCGGGCTGCCCGAGGCGCTCGCGCTCGCGGAGGAGCGGCTGTCGCGCCATCGACGCGATCCGCCGGCCGCGGCCGCGTGAGCCGCCATTCACAACCTGACCCGTATTGATCAGAAACGGTGCCCGATCTTCGCGCACCGTTTTTTTCGGAGAGTTTCATGCCGCATTCGTCGTCGGGCGCACCGCTCGATCCGGTCGCCTTCATCCACAGCCAGATCCGCACGGTGCCCGACTGGCCGCAGCCGGGCGTGCAGTTCCGCGACATCACGACGCTGCTGCAGAGCCCGAAGGCGCTGCGCATCCTCGTCGACCTGTTCGTCGAACGCTATGTCGACGCGAAGCTCGACTACGTCGCGGGCCTCGACGCGCGCGGCTTCATCATCGCGCCGATCGTCGCGTACGAGCTGAGCGTCGGCTTCGTGCCGATCCGCAAGGTCGGCAAGCTGCCGTACAAGACGCGTTCGGAATCGTACGACCTCGAATACGGCAGCGCGACGGTCGAGATCCACGAAGATGCGTGCCGCCCCGGCGACCGCGTGATCATCATGGACGACCTGATCGCGACCGGCGGCACGATGATGGCGGGGCGCAACCTGCTGCAGCGGCTTGGCGCGGTGGTCGTCGAAGGCGCGGCGATCATCGACCTGCCCGATCTCGGCGGCTCGACGCTGCTGCGCAACGCCGGACTGCCGGTCTATACCGTCACCGAATTCTCCGGCCACTGAACGCCGGTCCGTCGGGGCCGGCCGTCGCGGCTTGCCTTGATTCACGCTTGGTTCACATTCCGCAGCGAGGTCACGATGCCCAACTTCATGCTGTTTCTCGCCACGTCGATCGCGATCACGTTCGCGCCGGGTCCCGACAACCTGCAGGTGCTCGCACGCGGCATCTCGCAGGGCCGCGCGGCCGGCTTCGTCGCCGCGCTCGGCTTCACGGCGGGGATCCTGTTCCACACGACGCTCGCGGCGCTCGGCGTCGCGGCCGTGCTGCGTTCGTCGCCGGTCGCGTTCCAGATCCTGAAGCTCGCGGGCGCCGCGTACCTCGTGTGGATCGGCATCAAGGCGCTGCGCAGCCAGGGGCTCGCGAACGCGCATGCGCGCCCGCCGCAGCCGCTCGCCACGATCTTCCGGCAGAGCGTGATCGGCAACCTGATGAACCCGAAGGTCACGTTGTTCTTCGTCGTGTTCCTGCCGCAGTTCGTCGATCCGCACGGCGCGCAGGGCGTGACGCTGCAGATGTTCGAGCTCGGCGCGCTGTTCATGCTGCAGACGGCCGCGGTCTTCTCGCTGTTCGGCGTCGGCGCGGGCATGATCGGCGCGTGGCTGAAGCGTCGCCCGAAGGCCGGCGTATGGCTCGACCGGATCGCCGGCGCGACGTTCATCGCGATCGGCATCCGTGTCGCGCTGAAGGACTGAGCGCGATGACGTTTCCGTGCATCGCGGCCGCGCGCCGCTTCGATCCGGCCGCGCACCTGCGTTTCGAGATCGCCGGCCAGGCGGTCGGCTGGGTGCGCCGCCAGGACGTCGCGAAGCTCGCGCGCTGGCCCGACGTGTTCGAGCTGACCGCCGAGCGGGTCGTGCTGTCGTCGCGCTACGATTCGGTCGACGCGCGCAGCATGGCGCTGGCCGGCGCGATCGGCGCGCTGGCGGCCGAAGGCGCGATTCCCGGCTGGCGCGACGAGATCTACGCGATCCGCAACCGCTTCGACGATCCGCCGCTCGCGTACATCGAGCGCGCCGCGTCGCGCTTCTTCGGCACGCAGACCTATGCGGTGCACGTGAACGGCATCGTAGAATATGCGGTTACGCCGGGCGAGCCGCCTGCCGCGGCTGCGCCGAAGATGTGGCTCGGCCGTCGCAGCGCGACCAAGGCGACCGACCCCGGCATGCTCGACAACGTCGTCGCCGGCGGGATCGGCTGGGGGCTCGGCGTTCACGAGACGCTCGCGAAGGAATGCTGGGAAGAAGCCGGGATTCCGGCCGACCTGGCGGCGCGCGCGATCGCGGGCCGCACGGTGCAGGTGCTGAACTCGCTGCCGGAAGGCACGCAGTCGGAACTGATCTTCGTGTACGACCTGCCGCTGCCGCACGACTTCGCGCCGCGCAACCAGGACGGCGAAGTGGCCGAGCACCTGCTGGCCGGCGTGCCCGAGGTGATCGGCTGGCTGCGCGAAGGCCGCGCGACGATGGATGCGAGCCTCGCAACGCTCGACACGCTGCTGCGCCACCGCTGGATATCGGCGGCTGACGCCGCCGGCATCGACGCGCTGTTCGTGCCGGCCGCATGACGTGCGCCGCGACGCGCGCCGAGCGGCGCGAACGGGCAATTTGACGAATACGGAAACAATGGGAGTAGCGGTCATGCCGACCGATCACAGCTTTATCTTGAAACTGTCGTGCCCCGACCGGCACGGCATCGTCCATGCGGTCTCGGGCTTCCTGTTCGAGCGCAGCAACAACATCCTCGATTCCGCGCAGTTCGGCGACAGCCGCACCAGCGAGTTCTTCATGCGCGTGCACTTCGAGCAGGACGGCGGCGGCGAGGATGCCGCGTCGGCGCTCGACACGCTTCGCAAGGAATTTGCGCCGCTCGCCGAACAGTTCTCGATGCGCTGGGAGCTGCACGATGCGGCCGTGAAGCCGCGCGTCGTGATCATGGTGTCGAAGATCGGCCACTGCCTGAACGACCTGCTGTTCCGCTATCGCACCGGCCAGCTGCCGATCGAGATTCCGGCGATCGTGTCGAACCACAAGGAGTTCTACCAGCTCGCGGCGAGCTACAACATTCCGTTCCATCACTTCCCGCTGATCGGCGGTTCGTCCGATGCCGCGAAGGCTGCGCAGGAAGCGCGCGTGCTGGAAGTGATCGACGAGCACCAGGCCGATCTGGTCGTGCTCGCGCGCTACATGCAGATCCTGTCGCCGAACATGTGCGAGCAACTCGCCGGGCGCGCGATCAACATCCACCATTCGTTCCTGCCGAGCTTCAAGGGCGCGAAGCCTTACTACCAGGCGTTCGACCGCGGCGTGAAGCTGATCGGCGCGACCGCGCACTACGTGACGACCGATCTCGACGAAGGCCCGATCATCGAGCAGGAAGTCGAGCGCGTCGACCACAGCATGACGCCCGACCAGCTGACCGCGATCGGCCGCGACGTCGAATGCGTGACGCTCGCGCGGGCGGTGAAGTGGCACGTCGAGCACCGGATCGTGCTGAACGGGACGAAGACGGTCGTGTTCCGCTGATCCGTCGGCTCCGAAAGGCTGGCTTCGCAAGCGAAAACGCCGCGCCCTTCACGGGGCGCGGCGTTTTTGTTTGCCGTGGCGAGCGCGCGGCTTCAGATCAGCCGCAGCAAGTACAGCTCGCGTTTCAGGTACGCATAGAAGATCGGCGCGGCGATCACGCCCGGCAGCCCGAACGCGGCCTCCATGATCAGCATCGCGAGCAGCAGTTCCCAGGCCCGCGACTCGATCTGGCCGCCGATGATCTTCGCGTTCAGGAAGTATTCGAGCTTGTGGATGACCACGAGGAACGCGAGCGACGCAATCGCGGTGCCCATGCTGACCGACAGCGACACCGCGACGATCAGCGTGTTCGAGATCAGGTTGCCGATCACGGGCAGCAGGCCGACGATGAACGTGACGAGCACGAGCGTTTTCGACAGCGGCAGCCGCTGATGGAAGATCGGCAGCGCGACGAGCAGGTAGATGCCGGTGAATGCCGCGTTGATCGCCGAGATCTTGATCTGCGCGAACACGATGCGGCGGAACGCGTCGGCGAAGCGCGACACGCGCGTGACGAGCGCGGTCGACAGCGGCCGGCGCACCTTGCCCTGCTCGACGCCGATCGCGATCATCGCGCCGATGATCATCCCGAACAGCACGTGGCCGAAGCCGCGCGCGACGCTCTTGCCGCTTTGCTGGAGCTGGTCCATGTGCGAGTGCATCAGCACGGCCGCCTTCGTCTTCATCTGTTCGACGTCGACGGGCAGCAGATTGGCGATCCAGGCCGGCGTGCGTGCGCGGGTCTGCTCGACGATCTGCATCAGCTGGCCGAGCAGGCTCTGCAGGTTCGGCACCGTGTGCTCGAAATGCTCGATGACGGCGAGCGTCAGGCCGGTGAGCGCGCCGACGATCGCGATCGACAACAGCACGACGGCGACCCAGCGCGCGCGCATGCTGGTGGTATGGCGTTCGATCGCGGGGGCGATCGTGTGGATCAGCTGATAGACGAGCAGGCCGGCCAGCATCCCGCCGAGCAGCTTGAGCTCGAGGACGAGCCACATCATGACGAGCGCGAAGAGATAGCTGCCGATCTCGAGCGCCGACAGCTTCGGCAGGCTCAAGTCGCTCGTCAGCCGCACGCTGCGCAGGTGCGGTTCGCGGTTCTGCGTGTCGCGCGACTCTTGTTGCTTCTCCATCGTCGATTCCTGTTGTCCCTGTGTCGTGCCGCGGAGCACGCGGCAGAACGCGGGTCGCCCGGTGCCGCACCGGATTGGTGCGGATGGCGAACCTTACGGCCGTAAAGTATAGCTGCCATTATGGTCCGCAAACGGGCCGTTTGGCGCGTGGTGTAAACGCAGAAGGGAAAACGAGGGGGCGCGGCCGTCCGCGGCGGGCGCGCGACCGGGCGGCCGCGCGCGGGAAGGGCGGAGCCGGCGTCAGCCGGTCGCGACTTTGCGGGTCGGACGCTTGAGCAGCGGCGCGAGGTACTTGCCGGTGAAGCTCGCCTTGGTCTTCGCGACCTGCTCGGGCGTGCCCTGCGCGATGATCTGGCCGCCGCCGGCGCCGCCTTCGGGGCCGAGGTCGATCACCCAGTCGGCGGTCTTGATCACGTCGAGGTTGTGCTCGATGATCACGACCGTGTTGCCCTGGTCGCGCAGCCGGTGGATCACTTCGAGCAGCAGCGCGATGTCGTGGAAGTGCAGGCCGGTGGTCGGCTCGTCGAGGATGTACAGCGTGCGGCCGGTGTCGCGCTTGGACAGCTCCAGCGACAGCTTCACGCGCTGCGCCTCGCCGCCCGACAGCGTCGTGGCCGACTGGCCGAGGCGGATGTAGCCGAGGCCGACGTCGAGCAGCGTCTTCAGCTTGCGCGCGATGACCGGCACCGCGCTGAAGAACTCGTACGCGTGCTCGACCGTCATGTCGAGCACTTCGCTGATGTTCTTGCCCTTGTACTGCACTTCGAGCGTTTCGCGGTTGTAGCGCTTGCCGTGGCACACGTCGCACGGCACGTACACGTCCGGCAGGAAGTGCATCTCGACCTTCAGCACGCCGTCGCCCTGGCACGATTCGCAGCGGCCGCCCTTCACGTTGAACGAGAAGCGGCCCGGATCGTAGCCGCGCTCCTTCGACGTCGGGACGCCCGAGAACAGCTCGCGGATCGGCGTGAACAGGCCCGTGTACGTGGCCGGGTTCGAACGCGGCGTGCGGCCGATCGGCGACTGGTCGACGTTGATCACCTTGTCGAAGTGCTCGAGGCCCTCGATCGCCTCGTGCGGCGCCGGCTCGGCCGACGAGCCGTACAGGTGGCGCGCGACCGCGTGATACAGCGTGTCGTTGATCAGCGTCGACTTGCCGGAGCCCGACACGCCGGTGATGCAGGTCAAGAGCCCGACCGGCAGCTCGAGATCGACGTGCTTCAGGTTGTTGCCGTGCGCGTCGACGATGCGCAGCATCCGCTCCGGATCGGGCGACATGCGCTCGTCCGGATACTCGATCACGCGCTTGCCGACGAGGTACTGGCCGGTCAGCGACTGCGGATTCGACTGCACCTGCTTCGGCGTGCCTTCGGCCACCACGACGCCGCCGTGCTCGCCCGCGCCGGGGCCCATGTCGACGACGTAGTCGGCCGTGCGGATCATGTCCTCGTCGTGCTCGACGACGATCACCGAGTTGCCGAGATCGCGCAGGTGCTTGAGCGTCGCGATCAGGCGGTCGTTGTCGCGCTGGTGCAGGCCGATCGACGGCTCGTCGAGCACGTACATCACGCCCGTGAGCCCCGAGCCGATCTGCGACGCGAGCCGGATCCGCTGCGCTTCGCCGCCCGACAACGTCTCGGCGCTGCGCTCGAGCGACAGGTAGTCGAGGCCGACGTTGTTCAGGAACGTCAGGCGCGCGACGATTTCCTTGATCACCTTGTCGGCGATCTCGCGCTTCGCGCCGTCGAGCGTCAGCCCGTCGAAATAGCCGAGCGCGTCGCGCAGCGGCCAGCCGCTGATTTCATAGATGCCGCGCGCATGGTCGCCGGTGCCGATCCGCACGTGGCGTGCCTCGCGGCGCAGGCGCGTGCCGTCGCACGACGGGCACGGCTGGTTGTTCTGGTACTTCGACAGCTCTTCGCGCACCGCGACCGAATCGGTTTCGCGATAGCGGCGTTCGAGGTTCGGGATGATCCCTTCGAACACGTGCTCGCGGATCGTCGTGCGGCCGCGCTCGTTGATGTACGAGAACGGGATCGTCTGCTTGCCCGAACCGAACAGCAGCACCTTGCGGATCTTTTCGGGCAGATCCTCGAATGCGGCGTCGATGTCGAATTCGTAGAACGCCGCGAGGCTCTGCAGCATCTGGAAGTAGAACTGGTTGCGGCGGTCCCAGCCTTTCACCGCGCCGGCGGCCAGCGACAGCGACGGGTGCGCGACGACCCGCTTCGGGTCGAAGAACGTGATCTGGCCGAGGCCGTCGCATTCCGGGCACGCGCCCATCGGGTTGTTGAACGAGAACAGGCGCGGTTCGAGCTCCTGCAGCGAATACGAGCAGATCGGGCACGCGAACTTCGAGCTGAACAGGTGTTCGCGGTCGGTATCCATCTCGAGTGCGACCGCGCGGCCGTCGGCGAGGCGCAGCGCCGTCTCGAACGATTCGGCGAGCCGCTGCTTCATGTCCGGACGCACCTTCAGGCGATCGACGACGACGTCGATCGTGTGCTTGTCGTTCTTCTTCAGCTTCGGCAGCGACTCGACCTCGTAGATCTTCGCGACGCCTTCGTTCGCGGCGCCGCCGCCCGAGCGCACGCGAAAGCGCACGAAGCCCTGCGCCTGCATCTCCTCGAACAGCTCGGCGTGCTCGCCCTTGCGGTTCGCGACGACGGGCGCGAGGATCATCAGCTTGGTTTCCTCGGGCAGCGCGAGCGCCGCGTCGACCATCTGCGACACGCTCTGCGCCTCGAGCGGGATATCGTGGTCGGGACAGTATGGCGTGCCGACACGTGCGTACAAAAGTCGCAGGTAGTCGTGGATTTCCGTGACCGTGCCGACGGTCGAACGCGGGTTGTGGGACGTCGCCTTCTGCTCGATCGAGATCGCCGGCGACAGCCCCTCGATCAGGTCGACGTCGGGCTTCTCCATCAGCTGCAGGAACTGGCGGGCGTACGCGGACAGGCTTTCCACGTAGCGGCGCTGGCCCTCGGCATAAAGGGTGTCGAACGCGAGCGACGACTTGCCCGACCCGGACAACCCGGTAATCACGACCAGCTTGTGGCGCGGCAGGTCGAGATTGACGTTTTTCAGGTTGTGGGTGCGTGCCCCACGGATACGGATCTGTTCCATGAACCTGGCGAAAATGGAGGGAACCAAACCTGCTACTATAACGGCTTTTCGAGACCGTCGTTTACGGCCCCCAGCCTTTACAGCAGGTGGCAGCAAGGCGACACCTGCGCCGGGAAAAGCGGTCGCGCCGCACGTTCCGCGCGGCCCGCAGGCCGCCTGCATCCGGCCCCGACGTGTCGTCCGAAAGGCCGCCAGGCCGCCGGTCCTGATCTTCCGCCGCCCGCCGCCGGGCGGACATTCCGATCATTCGAAATTCATTCCCGATGTCCAATCCGTCTGCCACGTCTTCCCGCATGACTGCGCCCGAACTGCGCGCGACCACGTCGCTCGCGGCGATCTTCGCGTTGCGCATGCTCGGCCTGTTCATGATCATGCCGGTGTTCTCGGTCTACGCGAAAACCATCCCGGGCGGCGACAACGTGCTGCTCGTCGGGATCGCGCTCGGGGCCTACGGCGTCACGCAGTCGCTGTTCTATATCTTCTACGGCTGGGCGTCCGACAAGTTCGGCCGCAAGCCGGTGATCGCCACGGGCCTCGTGATCTTCGCGCTCGGCAGCTTCGTCGCCGCGTTCGCGCACGACATCACGTGGATCATCGTCGGCCGCGTGATCCAGGGGATGGGCGCCGTGTCGTCGGCGGTGCTCGCGTTCATTGCCGACCTGACCTCCGAGCAGAACCGCACGAAGGCGATGGCGATGGTCGGCGGCTCGATCGGCGTATCGTTCGCGGTCGCGATCGTCGGCGCGCCGATCGTGTTCCACTGGGTCGGGATGAGCGGGCTGTTCGCGATCGTCGGCGTGCTGTCGATCCTCGCGATCGGCGTCGTGCTGTGGATCGTGCCCGACGCGGCGAAGCCCGTGCACGTGCCCGCCCCGTTCGCCGAGGTGCTGCACAACGTCGAACTGCTGCGCCTGAACTTCGGCGTGCTGGTGCTGCATGCGACGCAGACGGCGCTGTTCCTCGTCGTGCCGCGCCTGCTGGTGGACGGCGGGCTGCCGGTCGCCGCGCACTGGAAGGTCTACCTGCCGGTGATGGGGCTCGCGTTCGTGATGATGGTGCCGGCGATCATCGTCGCGGAAAAACGGGGCAAGATGAAGCCGGTGCTGCTCGGCGGCATTCTGGCTATCCTGATCGGCCAATTGTTGCTCGGCAGCGCACCGCATACCATTCTGATTGTGGCGGCGATCCTGTTCGTGTACTTCCTCGGGTTCAACATCCTGGAAGCGTCGCAGCCGTCGCTCGTGTCGAAGCTCGCGCCGGGTTCGCGCAAGGGCGCGGCCACGGGCGTCTACAACACCACGCAGTCGATCGGGCTCGCGCTCGGCGGCATCGTGGGCGGCTGGCTGCTGAAGCACGGCGGCGCGAACACGGTGTTTTATACGTGCTCGGGGCTCGTTGCCGCGTGGCTTATAATCGCGGCCAGCATGAAAGCGCCGCCGCGCAAGGCCTGAATCTTGTTTCGGGCGGGCATCGGCCGCGCGCCGGCCTGTCCGGCGGGCCGTTCCGGCGATACACGCGGGCGGCCCGGCATCGAATTTACTGGAGAAACACATGGCATCCGTCAACAAGGTCATCCTCGTCGGCAATCTCGGCGCCGATCCTGAAGTCCGTTACCTGCCGAGCGGCGACGCGGTTGCGAACATCCGTCTCGCGACGACCGACCGCTACAAGGACAAGGCAAGCGGCGATTTCAAGGAAATGACCGAGTGGCATCGCGTCGCGTTCTTCGGCCGTCTGGCGGAGATCGTCAGCGAATACCTGAAGAAGGGGTCGTCGGTCTATATCGAAGGCCGCATCCGCACGCGCAAGTGGCAGGGCCAGGACGGCCAGGACCGTTACTCGACCGAAATCGTCGCCGAACAGATGCAGATGCTCGGTGGCCGCGGCGGTTCGGGCGGCGGCGGTGGCGGTGGTGACGAAGGCGGTTATGGCGGCGGCTACGGTGGTGGCGGCGGTCGCGGCGAGCAGGCGGAACGTGGCGGCGGCGGCCGTGCCAGCGGCGCTGCGCGTGGCGGTGCGGGTGGCGGCGGCCAGAGCCGTCCGAGCGCGCCGGCAGGCGGCGGCTTCGACGAGATGGATGACGACATTCCGTTCTGATCGCCAGTCGCACCCCTCGCATCACGATGGGCCCGAACGTCCGAGTCAAGCCAGTCGCTTGGCCCGGGTTTTCGGGCCTTGCTTCGTTTACGTCGCGCCTGCACGCCGCTCTCCGGATGAAACGTGGCTGACGCACTTCCCGACCTCATCGCACCCCATCTCGACGTCCTGTTCTGCGGAATCAATCCCGGCCTGCTCGCGGCCGCGACCGGCCATCACTTCGCGGGGCGAAACAACCGCTTCTGGCGTGTGATCCATCTTGCGGGCTTCACGCCGACGGAACTTTCGCCTCAGGACGATCGGGCGATACTCGGTTACGGCTGCGGGCTGACGGCCGTGGTGCCGCGGCCGACCGCGAGCGCCGATCAGCTGTCGCGCGCGGAATTCGCAGCCGCAGCCGCCGGGTTCGAGCAGAAGGTCGCGCAGCATGCGCCGCGCTTCGTCGCGTTTCTCGGCAAGGCGGCGTATTCGGCGCTGTCGGGGCAACGCGAAGTCGCGTGGGGGTTGCAGCCGGCCCGCATCGGGCATGCGCGCGTGTGGGTGCTGCCGAACCCCAGCGGCAGAAACCTCGCATTCGGGCTCGACGATCTGGTCGATGCGTATCGCGAGCTTCATCTCGCGGCGATGACGGAGCGGCACGATGCGACGCGGTAAGACGCCGGCGCCATGGCCGGGCGCCATCGTGCCGCGCGCGTTCTTCAACCGCGTGGCCACGGAGGTGGCGCCGCAGCTGCTCAACAAGATCCTCGCGGCGGCGGACGGCCGGGCCGGCCGTATCGTCGAAGTGGAAGCCTATGCGGGCGCGCTTGATCCGGCCGCGCACACCTATCGCGGCAAGACGCCGCGCAACGCGACGATGTTCGGGCCGCCCGGGCACTTCTACGTGTATTTCACGTACGGCATGCACTGGTGTTGCAACTGCGTGTGCGGCCCGGACGGCGCGGGAACGGGCGTGCTGATCCGTGCGCTGGAGCCGCTGCACGGGCTCGACCAGATGCGGGCGGCGCGGCCGCCGCGCACGCGCGATCGCGACCTGTGCCGCGGGCCGGCCCGGCTGACGCAGGCGATGGGGATCGGCGGCGCGCAGGACGGCGTCGACCTGGTCGGCGGGCGCGACGGGTTCGCGATCGTCGACGACGGGATGGCGCCGCCCGTCGATCTGGCGGGCGGGCCGCGGATCGGCATTCGCGTCGGCCGGGATCTGCCGTGGCGGTGGAGCGTGCCCGGCAACCGGTATGTGTCGGGCGCGGTGCCGCGTCTCTGACGCGTGCCGCGTAGACGTCCCGTCCCAATCGCGCCCGATTCGACCTGCGTCACGCGGTCGCCATTATTGATCGGCTAAGCTGGCCGTTTCGACGTTTCGATCGAGGAGGCACCATGCGGCGGGTCGTATTCAACCAGAAGGGCGGCGTGGGCAAGTCGACGATTGTCTGCAACCTGGCGGCGATCAGCGCGAGCGAAGGCCTGCGCACGCTCGTCATCGATCTCGATGCGCAGGCGAACTCGACACGCTACCTGCTCGGCGACGCCGCGGCCGATGCGCAACCGGGGGTCGCCGGCTTCTTCGAAACCGCGCTGACCTTCAACTTCCGTCCGGTCGACGTCGCGTCGTTCATTCATGCGACCCCGTTCGACGGGCTCGACGTGATGCCCGCGCATCCGGATCTCGACACGCTGCACGGCAAGCTCGAATCGCGCTACAAGATCTACAAGCTGCGCGACGCGCTGAACGAGCTTGACATGTACGACGCCGTGTACATCGACACGCCGCCCGCGCTGAATTTCTATACGCGCTCGGCGCTGATCGCGGTCGAGCGCTGCCTGATCCCGTTCGACTGCGACGATTTCTCGCGCCGCGCGCTGTACACGCTGCTCGAGAACGTGAAGGAAATCCAGCAGGACCACAACGCGGCGCTCGAGGTGGAAGGGATCGTCATCAACCAGTTCCAGCCGCGCGCGAGCCTGCCGCAACGGCTGGTCGACGAACTCGTCGACGAAGGGCTGCCGGTGCTCGCGTCGCGGTTGTCCGCATCGGTGAAGATCCGCGAATCGCATCAGCAGTCGATGCCGGTGATCCATCTCGAACCGGCGCACAAGCTCGCGCAGGAGTTCCGCGCGCTGCATCGCGAACTGGCCGGCTGATCGCGCGCGTGACCGCATCGACCGAGGCCGCTTCGAGCGGCCTTGTTTTTGTCACGACCGGCAATTCGTCCGATTATTGATTTCGTCATTAATAATCGAGAAAACGATTTCACAACAAATCCGGGGAAAATATTACATAAATAATTGCTCCATTTTCAATGGGGGCCGGTTTTCTAATAAGCGGAATAATGAATTGGCAAATATTGCGCCACGTCATGATGCGCTATGCTGCAAAAAGGTAAAAACGCATGGCGGATCGGTGAGGGCGACGTCTTGTCTGAGATTTCGACGCTCCTGCGGCTTCGTCGGTCGATCAAAATGGTAATAAGGGTTTACACCTATCATTAATGCCATTTAATTGACAATTAATCGATCTAGAATGACTTCCTTCCACTGCCCGTGTGCAAACAGGTGCGGGCTGTCAATAAGGAAGCAGCGGTCGATCAAGCTTCCATTTTTCTTTACGTCGTCTCTCGCATTGCCAACAGGAGCGTGCCCGATGTCCGTATTTGCCCCCGAAAAACTCGCCGCCGATTATCAATCCGGTATCGCCGCGTGGTTTGCGATCGCCCGTCCGGCGATCCACGGTTTCGAGGCTGTCGTCGAACTCAACCTGCAAGCGGCCCGGACGGCGCTCGATGAATACGAGGACAAGCTGAAGCACGCGTTCAGCAGCAACAACCCTGCCGCGGGCTTCGTGCAGCAGGTCGTGGCGCCGCAGGACGCGGCCGGCAAGGTCGCGTCGTACGGCCGCCATCTGTTCGACATCGCGGTGTCGACGCAGTCCGAATGGGCGAAGGTCGCGCAGGCGCAGTACGAACAGAACGACAAACGCCTGAAGGACGTGCTCGGCGAACTGTCGAAGCATGCGCCGGCCGGCTCGGCGCCGGTGGTGGCCGTGCTGAATTCGGCGCTGTCCGCGGCGAGCGCCGCGGCCGACTCCGTGCGCGCAGCGACGGGGCAGGCGATCGAAGCCGCGCAGAGCGGCTTCGATGCGGTCAGCGAAACGGCCACGCGCGGCGCGAAGCAGACGGCGGCGGCCGCCCGCAAGGACGCAGCGGCTGCGCGCGAATCGGCTGCGTAACCGCGTGAATGCGTGTCGCGTGCGAGCGCGACACGATTGATCGGCGCCGGATGGCGTCGGCCGCCGCGTGTGCCACGCGGGGGGCCGGCAAACGTCCGGGTCGCCGCCAGACGCCCGTGCACGGTTGCCCGTGCCGCGGTGTGCCGTGCCGCCGGTGCGGACGGAGGCCGCCCGCCATGCGGCGGCGTGCGACCGCCATCGCACCGGTTGAATCGACGCCGGCCATCGCCACGCGCAACCGCCGCGTGCCGGCGTCACCCCGACGAACTGATTTCGATGCAGGAACTGAACATGACGGACGTAGTGATCGTATCGGCCGCGCGGACCGCGGTCGGCAAATTCGGCGGCTCGCTCGCGAAGATTGCGGCGCCGGAACTGGGCGCGACGGTGATCCGCGCGGTGCTGGAGCGTGCGGGCGTGAAGCCCGACCAGGTCAGCGAAGTGATCATGGGCCAGGTGCTGACGGCCGGCTCCGGGCAGAACCCGGCGCGGCAGTCGCTGATCAAGGCGGGGCTGCCGAGCGCGGTGCCGGGCATGACGATCAACAAGGTGTGCGGCTCGGGCCTAAAGGCCGTGATGCTGGCTGCGAACGCGATCGTCGCGGGCGACGCGGAGATCGTGATCGCGGGCGGCCAGGAGAACATGAGCGCGGCGCCGCACGTGCTGCCGGGCTCGCGCGACGGGTTCCGGATGGGCGACGCGAAGCTGGTCGACACGATGATCGTCGACGGGCTGTGGGACGTGTACAACCAGTACCACATGGGCATCACGGCGGAGAACGTCGCGAAGGAATACGGGATCACGCGCGAAGAGCAGGACGCGTTCGCGGCGCTGTCGCAGAACAAGGCGGAAGCCGCGCAGAAGGCCGGGCGTTTCGACGACGAGATCGTGCCGGTGTCGATCCCGCAACGCAAGGGCGAGCCGCTGCAGTTCGCGACCGACGAGTTCGTGCGTCACGGCGTGACGGCGGAGTCGCTGGCCGGGCTGAAGCCGGCGTTCGCGAAGGACGGCTCGGTGACGGCGGCGAACGCGTCGGGGCTGAATGACGGCGCGGCGGCGGTGCTGGTGATGTCGGCGCAGAAGGCGGCGGCGCTGGGCCTGACGCCGCTGGCGCGGATCAAGGCGTATGCGAACGCGGGCGTGGATCCGAGCGTGATGGGTATGGGGCCGGTGCCGGCGTCGCGCCGTGCGCTGGAGCGCGCGGGCTGGACGCCGGGCGACCTGGACCTGATGGAGATCAACGAAGCGTTCGCGGCGCAGGCGCTGGCGGTGCACAAGCAGATGGGCTGGGACACGTCGAAGGTGAACGTGAACGGCGGGGCGATCGCGATCGGCCACCCGATCGGCGCGTCGGGTTGCCGGATCCTGGTGACGCTGCTGCACGAGATGGTCAAGCGCGACGCGAAGCGCGGGCTGGCGTCGCTGTGCATCGGCGGCGGGATGGGCGTCGCGCTCGCGGTCGAGCGCATCTGAGCAGCGGCTGACGATACGGTTCGCTCGCGGCGCGAATCGGCGTCGCGGGCGAGCCAGGCGGTTTTCGCGCAACACAGGCAGTCGACAACACGCGCGAGGTGCCGGTGCGTGCTGGCCCGCGACGCGGGCGGAGGCGCATCGAAGCGGTGGGGCGGCAGCGTGTGCGATGCCGCCGCCCGCCTTTCATCGATTACTTTTTTGTCGGTAATTCATAGTATGACTAAGCGAATCGCAGTTGTGACAGGTGGGATGGGCGGCCTCGGCGAGGCGGTCAGCATCCGGTTGAACGACGCGGGTCACCGGGTAGTCGTCACGTATTCGCCGAACAACGCCGGCGCGGACCGATGGCTGACCGAGATGCATGCGGCCGGCCGGGAATTCCATGCGTACCCGGTGGACGTGGCCGATCACGACTCGTGCCAGCAATGCATCGAGAAGATCGTGCAGGACGTCGGCCCGGTCGACATTCTCGTGAACAACGCAGGCATCACGCGCGACATGACGCTGCGCAAGCTCGACAAGGTCAACTGGGACGCGGTGATCCGCACGAACCTCGATTCCGTGTTCAACATGACGAAGCCGGTCTGCGACGGCATGGTCGAGCGCGGCTGGGGCCGCATCGTCAACATCTCGTCGGTGAACGGCTCGAAGGGTTCGGTCGGCCAGACCAACTACGCGGCCGCGAAGGCCGGCATGCACGGCTTCACGAAATCGCTCGCGCTCGAGGTCGCGCGCAAGGGCGTGACGGTGAACACGGTGTCGCCCGGCTATCTGGCGACGAAGATGGTCACCGCGATCCCGCAGGACATCCTCGACACGAAGATCCTCCCGCAGATCCCGGCGGGCCGGCTCGGCAAGCCCGAGGAAGTCGCAGCGCTGGTCGCTTATCTGTGCTCGGAGGAGGCCGGCTTCGTGACGGGCTCCAACATCGCGATCAACGGCGGTCAGCACATGCAGTGACGTGCGGCGGCCCGCTCGGCGTTCGCGCCCGCGCGGGCCGCGTTTCCCCCTATCCCGTGCCGGAGCGGCGGCAGGCGCGCCGCTTCGGCCTCGCATTCCGGAGAACGCATGGGCGACACCTGGATCGGGCTGGTGATCGGCGGCTCGGCGCTGGCCATCGCGCTGACGATGGCGATCTCGCTCTACTGGCTCGAACGGCGCCGCGCGCGGCTGCTGCGGAACTTCGATCATCGCGATTGCCGGTTCGGCGCGTACGGCAAGTGCTTCGCGCGCAGGCCGGCGAGGTCGCTGCGCCGCATGCGCCGGGCACGCTGACCGCGGCGCCGGCCGCGTCGTGAGCGGTGAACGACAGTCGAGCGGCCGATGAGCGGTCACGTCCCGCTCGCATGCCGTCGGTAGCGCGCGGGACGCGCGATCAGTCGTTCTTTTCGCTCTTGCCAGCCGACTCGCCCGAGTCGTTCTTGTGGAAGATCCGCTTCGTCGTGCGCTTGGTGGCTTCCCAGCCTTCGCGCGACGCGTGGGCGACGCCGTGCCCGACCGCCTTCGCGGCGCTCGCGGTCGCGTGGCCGAAGCTGCGTGCGGCCTCGCCGGTCTTGTGCGCGGCTTCCTTCGAATCGCGCTTGATGTCCTGCTTCACTTCCGACATGTCCGCGTGTGCGAGCGGGCTGAGCAGCGCCAGAACGAGCGCGGCGCCAATGAACTGACGAACTTTCACGACCGGTTTCCTTGAGGTAAGCCTCGTCATCGAGGATTCGTGTTGCCGGCAGGCGCCGGTTGAAACGCGCCGGCGGCTGATGCGTCGAGCATCACCGCCGCGCGGCCGGACAGCAGCACGCGCTCGCCGCAGCGCAGCGCGAAGTCGTACAGCACCGAGCGGCCGTCGCCGCTCACCCGTTGCGCGTCGACGATGAGCGGCGCTTCGAACGTGTCGAGCCGGTCGACGAACGCGTCGACGTTGCGCACGCTCGCGAGATAGCCGACGCGCGGGCGCGCTTCGGGCGCGCCGAGCAGCGCGCCGTGCACGGCCATCGCCTGCGCCGCGTATTCGATGCCGCAGACCGACGCGAGCCGCCCGTGCGCGCGCAGCGGGTTATGCGGATCGCGGTGGCGCGTCGCGGTGCAGCGTATTCGTTCGGCATCCCATGCGTCGACCGAATCGAGCACGCACATCGCGCCGGCGTGCGGAATGTGCGCGGCAATCCACGCGTGGTCGAGCGGTGGGGTCAATCCGACCGGAGCGGTCATCGCACGCGCTCCGTGAAGGAATCGGAGATCGCGACGTCGACCTGCACGCGCGTATCGTCCAGGTAGTCGAGCACGACGCGTGTCGTACGCCGCGCGGCGAGCGCATCGAGCAGCGGCAGCACGCGGGCGGCCGGATTGCCGGCGCGCAGTGCGTCGAGTCCGGCGTGCGCGAGCGTCGTCGCGGGCGCATCGGTGAGCTGCACGTCGATGCGGGCGAGCGCGCGTTCGCTCGCTTCCGGCGCGAACACGAGCGCGACGCCGAATGCGTCGCCGATCGGCCGCACCGTGCGCAGCGGTTCCGGATAGTCGGTGTCGTACGCGATCAGCAGGCTCGGCACGCGATCGACGACGACCTGGCACAGGCTTTCGAGCAGGCCGGCGGCAAAGCTGCCGTCGTGCGCGCACAGCACGTTCGACGTCGCCGTCGCGCGGGTCGCGATGCTCCAGTAGCCGGCCGGCGCGTTGTGCACCGAATTGTGGAAGCGGGTCGGCGACAGCTGGCGATCGTCGCCGGCCAGCGTTTCGCAGATGGCGTGGCAGTTCTGGCCGTCGCCGCCGGACGCGCTGAACACGGTCGCGAGCGTCGCGGCGTCGCGGCCGCTCGCGGCCACCGCTTCGTGGCCGACCGCGAGCGCGGCGCGCACGACGGGGCCCGTGCGGCGCCGTTCGGCGGACGGCAGCCCAGCCGGCGGCGGCAGCTCGGTGCGGGCCGGCACGTAGGGCGCGCGGCCCGCGAGCACGTCGGCGGCATGCGGCCAGTCATTCAATCCCGGCCCGACGAGGCCGATGCTTTCGATGAAGGCGGTGAGCGTCATGGCGGGCCTCAACGGCGGGCGCGACCGGCCACGCTCTGGGCGCGGCCGAGGATCAGGCTGCAATTCGTGCCGCCGAAGCCGAACGAATTGGAGAGGACGGCACGCACGCGCGTGTCGCGGCTCGCGAGCACGTAATCGGCTGCGAGCGCCGGGTCGGGCTGCGTCGTGTTGACGCCGGCAGGCACGAACTGCTCGCGCAGCGCGAGCGCGGCGACGATCGCCTCCAGCGCGCCGGCCGCGCCGAGCGTGTGGCCGGTCGCGCCCTTCGTCGAGCTGCACGGCGTGCAGGCGAACAGCGCGCCGAGCGCGCGGCTTTCCGCTGCATCGTTGCTCGGCGTCGCGGTGCCGTGCAGGTTCACGTAGTCGATATCGTGCGCGCCGAGGCCGGCGGAAGCGAGCGCCTGCTCGATCGCGGCGTGCGCGCCGAGCCCTTCCGGATGCGGCGACGACATGTGGTGTGCATCGCTCGATTCGCCGATGCCGAGCAGCAGGATCGCGTCGCCGTCGACCGCGGCGGGGACGCGTTCGACGAGCGCGAACGCGGCGGCTTCGCCGATCGATATGCCGTCGCGCGCGCGATCGAACGGCCGGCACGGCCGGCGCGACAGCAGTTCGAGCGAATTGAAGCCGTACAGCGTGGTCAGGCACAGCGAATCGACGCCGCCGACGACGGCCGCGTCGATCAACCCTGCCTCGATCATGCGGCGCGCGGAGCCGAACACCTTCGCGCCCGACGAGCACGCGGACGAGATCGCCATCGCCGGCCCGCGCAGCGCGAAATACGCGCGCACGAACGCGGCCGGCGAATACGGGTTGTGCGTGTGCGCGTAGCGGAAGTCGGCCGGCAGCGCGCCGCTCGTCGGGTCGCGGTGCTGGTACGCGCGTTCGGTTTCGAGGATGCCGGCCGTGCTCGTGCCGACGAACACGCCGACGCGTGTGGCGCCGTAGCGCGCGACCGCCGCCGCGACGCACGCATCGAAGCCGTCCTGCGTGAGGCCCAGTTGCGCGAGGCGGTTGTTGCGGCATTCGAAGTCGGCGAGATCGGCGCGCACGGGCTGCGCATCGACGCCGTCCACCGCGCCGATCCACGTGTCGAGATCCGCACGCTCGAAGTGGCACGGCGCGAGTCCGCCGCGGGCGTGGCGCAACGCATCGAGGGTCGCGTCGAGGCCGCGGCCGATGCAGCTGGTGGCGGTGAAGTGCGAGAGCAGGAGAGGGTTCACGAGGGTCGCATCCGGTGGCCGGAACGGGCGCTGCAGCAGGGCTGGCACGCGCGCCGCTCGAGTTCAGATTTTATCAAACGGGGGGGGGGCGGAACGCCCGGCTGGCCGGGCGGTTCGGGCGCGAGCGCCGCGCGCAACGTGGTCCAGTGCAACTGCGCGTCGGCGGCCGCGCGCAGCACCGCGGGCAGCACGTCGAGCACGACCGGTTCGCCGCGCGCATCGCGCGCCGCGTGGCCGTCGTGCACGAGCAGGATGTCGCGCGCATCGAGCCCGTGCAGCAGGCGGCGCGTGACGGTCGCGGCGTCGTGCGCCCGCGTGTCGAAGCCGCGCCGCGTCCAGCTCGCCAGTTGCAGGCCGAATTCGCACAGCACCGGTTCGAGAAACGGATTGCGCAGGCCGGCCGGTGCGCGGAAGAACAGCGGGCGCGTGCCGGCGATGTCGGTCAGCGTCTGCTGCGCCGCCGCGATCTCGCGCCGCAGCGCGGCCGGCCCCGACAGCGAGAACGTATGGCGGTGCCGCTGGCTGTGGTTCTCGACCGCATGGCCGCGCGCGACGATCGCCTCGACCCACCGCGGATGGCGGCGCGCGAGATCGCCGATGCAGAAGAACGTCGCGCGCGCGTCGTAACGGTCGAGCAGGTCGAGCACGCGGGGCGTGACGGCCGGGTCGGGACCGTCGTCGATGGTCAGCGCGATGCGGCGGCCCGCGCCGGCCGGCAGGCGTGTCCAGTTCGGGCCGAGCAACGTGCTGCGCGGCCACAGGCCGGCCGCGGTCAGCGCGAGATGCGACGCGACCACGCCGCCGACGGCCCACGGCCACGCGGCAGGTTGCGCGATCACGGCCGCGGCCGCACCCGCGTGCAGCGCGGCGGCGCCCGCGATCAGCGGCGTCGGCTTCCAGCGCCGTGCGTCGCCGGCATCGCGCGGCGAAATGACAGGCGGCACGTTCATGCGCGGCCTCCTCGTTCACGCTTGCCGAGCGCCGCCGTCCCCGCCGCGCGCGGCGCGAGAATCGCCGCGAACGCGAGCGCGAGCATCGCACCGGGGCCGACGGTCAGCCCGAAGGTTTCGAGCAGCGGCACGCGCGACAGCGCGAGCAGCCCGAAGCCGGCGACCGTCGCGAGGTTCGCGATCAGCAGCGACACGAGCGTGTATGGCGTGACGGGCTGCGCGTCGTCGCGCCGGCAGAAGAACAGTGCGTAGTTCGAGCCGACCGCGACGATCAGCAGCATCCCGACGAGGTGCAGGATCGTCAGTGGCACGCCGGCGAGCGCGAAGCCGGCCGTCACGACCAGCACGGCCGCGGCGAGCGGGGCAAGGGCGCGCATGGCGCGGCGCGGCGAGCGCAGCGCGATCACCAGCAGCACGGCGATCGCGGCGAAACCCGCGAGCGACAGCCGGATGTCCTCGTGCACGTAGCTCACGTACAGGCGATCGGCTTCGGCCTTCATGTCGACGAACAGCGCATCGGGCACGCCCGCGCGCGCGACGGCCGCGCGAATCGGCGCGGCGTCGAGGCTCGACGACGGCTGCGCGGCGCGCGTGGCGTCCGGCGTCCGCAGCGGCAGCATCGCGCTCCAGCGGCCGTCGCGCTCGGTCAGCAGGGCGTCGACGGCGAGCGCCATCGATGTGCCGCGCAGGTCCGCGCGCGTGAGCAGCGGCGCGTGGCGTGCGGCGTCGACGTCGGCGAGGAACGGCGCGAACAGGTCCGGCTTCACCGCGATCGGCTGGTGCGCGACGGCATCGCGCATCCGTGCGGCGAGCGTGCCCGCATCCGGCAGGCTTGCCTGGCGCGCGCGCTGCGCGGCATCGCTCGGCAGGTAGCGTGCGGGGTTTTCGAAACCGCCGAGCGCGCCCCGGTCGACGAGCGGCTGCAACTGCGCGGCGACTTTTTCCGCGCCTTCGAGCGCGGCTTGTTCGGTCGGCGCGGCGATCACGACGAGGTAGCGCACGTCGGGCGCGCCGACATCGGCGCGCAGCCGGGCGTCGAGCGCCTGCGCCGGCGCGGGCACCGGGCTGAGCGCGGCAAGCTCGCGGCTCCACAGGCCGTCGCGATGCAGCGCGAGCGTCGCGCACGCGGCGACCACGAGCACCGCGAGCGGCCAGCGCAGCCGCGGCGCGGCGTCGGCCGCGCGCGCGAGCACGGCGCCGACGCGCGATACGTCGCGGATCGCGACACGCTCGCCGCGCAGGTGCGGCAGCACGAAGCGCGTGACGAGCGCGGCGGCCGTCAGCCCGACGATCGAATAGAGCCCGAGTTGCACGAGGCCCGGGAAGCCGGAGAACAGCATCGACGCGAAGCCGCACACGGACGTCAGCACGCCGAGCCGGATCGTCGGCCAGTACGCGGCGACCCACGCGCGCGTCGCGTCGGCCGGGCGCGCCGCGCCGCGCGTGCCGGCCTGCGCCGATTGCACGAACAGGTAGATCGAATAGTCGACGGCTTCGCCGATCAGCGTCGTGCCGAAACCGAGCGTCAGCCCGTGGACCGTGCCGAATGCGACGCCGACCGCCGCGATCCCGGCCGCGACGCCGGTCAGCACCGGCAGCAGGCCGAGCGCGAGCGTGCGCGGCGAACGGTACAGCGTGAGCAGCAGCGCGACGATCAGCACGACGCTTGCCGTCGACAATCGTTCGACGTCGTGCCGGATCGTGTCGCGTGTGGCGACCGAAAACACGCCGGGGCCCGTCATGGCGAGCGTCGCGGCGTTCGCGTTCGGCACGGCCTGCGTCGCGGCCGCGAACGCGCGGCGCACGGCGTCGATCGCGCGGGCCTGCGCGTCGGTATCGGAGCCGGCGGCGGCCGTCTGCACGACCAGCACCGCGCGTGTGCCGTCGCGCGACGCCCACACGCCGTCGCGGCTCGCCGGTTCGGCCGCGCTGTCGAGCCCGTCGACGAGCGCGGCGACTTCGCCGGTCGGGTCGCGCGGCAGCATCGCCTTCGCGACGAGGCCGGCCGACGAACCCAGCAGGTCGAGGCTGTCGCCGAGCGCCTGGTGCAGGCCGTCGGCGCTGAAGCGCTGCGGCGTGACGGCCGGGCTCAGCAGATAGCGATGGTCGAAGATGAATTGCCGGTCGCGTGCGTCGTTCGCGGCTTCGCCGTTGTGCACCGCCGCGAACTGCGGATCGGTGCGCAGCGTACCGGCCACGCGCCGCGACAGCGCGGCGCGCGTGCGCGCGTCGCCGCCGTCGATCGCGACGAGGATCAGACGCGACACGATACCGTCGCGCAACTGGTCGACGAGCACGCGTTGCCCGGCGCTCGGCGCATTCGGCAGGAACGCGGACAGGTCGGCCGTGAAGTGCGCGCGCCCGATCGCGACACCGCACGCGACGAGCGCGAGCAGCCATACGAGCACCGCGCGCTGCCGCCATGCGGGCACGCGGCGGACGACGGGGGAGGGGTGCGTACGATCGTCCATCAGTTCGCGTTCGCCGCGACGGGTTGCAGGCGCATCACCGAACGGTCCCCGTCGGCCTGCCGGATCGCGACGCTGCGCAACACGTCGCGCGTGCCGTCGAGCGTGATCGTGCTGACGACCTTCCGCATCCGCGAATCGAGCGGCGTGAGCGTCAGCGTCCAGTCGTCGCCGCGTCCGGAAAGGGCGACCTTGTACACCTGTTCGAGCGCGAAGCGGTTGCCGGCGAGCGTCGCGCGGATGCTGTCGATGAACGCGCCGAGCTCCGGATAGCGCGCGAGCGCAAGCGTGTACTTGCGGTTGTTGCGCTCGACGGTGAGCATGTCGCCGTCGACGACGAGGTGTTCGGGCTTCGGGCTCAGCGTGTGTTTTTCCAGATGGTCGGGCGCGACGAACATCAGTTCACCCGACGATTCGATCGGCTGCGCGGCGATCGACAGGGTCTTCGTCTCGGTGAAGGTCGCGCGGCCCGACTTGTGCTGCGCGAGCGTCGACATCAGCCGGTCGAGGGTCCACGCCGAGCCGGCATCGGTTGCGTGCGCGGGCATCGCCAGCACGATCGCGGCGGCCGTGGCGGCGAGCACGCGGGCCACGCGGACGATGCGGTGCGACGAGAACGGGAACAGGCGGCGGCGAACGGCGGTCATGCGTCGGAATCCCTCGTGGCGGTCAGGTCGGCGTCGGCGTGCACCGTCTCGCGGCGCGTGGCCGCGGCATCGCCGCCCTTCCAGAAATCGAAATAGTTGAACCAGTTGTACGGCGCCATGCGGCAGTACTTGTCGAGCAGCGCGACGTAGCGCGCGAGCGCCGCGTCGACCGCCGCCGCGCGCGCGTCGCGCCGCACGCCGGAGAAATCGGCGAGCGTTTCGAAGTGCACGTCGTAGCGGTTGCCGTCGCGATAGAGGCCCGTCATGAAGATCACCGGGCGCCTCAGCATCGCGGCCATGTAAAGCGGTCCGAGCGGAAACGCGGCCGGCGCGCCGAGCAGCGGCACGCGCCGCAGCGACGCGGCCGCGTCATCGAGCAGCGTGCGATCGGCGAGCATGCCGACCATGCAGTTCCCGTCGAGGCGCTCGCGCACCTTCAGCATCGAGTCGACCTGCCCGAGCGGAATCACCTCCGGCTGCGCGGCCGGGTTCACCGCGGCGAGCGTCGCGTTGATCTTGCGCGCGTTCTGCTCGTACATCGTGACGACCACACGCAGGTCCGGACGCGTGCGGCCGATCGCGCGCACGACCTCGAAGCTGCCGAGGTGCGCGCCCATCAGGAACGCGCCGCGCCCATCCGCGAGCGCGGCGTCGACGAGCGTTTCGCCGTGCAGCCGGATGTCGAACAGGTCGAAGCGTCCGTTCATCAGGTAGACGCGATCGTGAATCGTCGCCGCGAACGTGAACACGTGCCGGTACACGTCGCGCCAGCGCGCGGGGCGGCCGAGCACGCGGCGCAGGTAGTCGCGCGACGCCGCGCACGCGGCCGGCGAGAACAGCACGAAATACGTCGCGATCAGGTGCAGCACGATGCGCGCGCGCTGTCGGCCGAAGCGCAGCGAAATCCACGTCATCGCGCGCAGCAGGCTCGCATTGCTGCGCTCCTGGCGCTCGGCCCATGCGGTGCGCTTCATCGCTGCGCGCTGTCCTGCGCGGCCGGCGGTGCGGACAGCACGCCGGTCGCGACCTCGCGCGACCCGGCGCGCACCGTGAAGCGGATCGCGCCGCTGGCCGCGGCGTCGTACGCGAGCGCGAGCGGCTCGCCAGGCGCGACCGGGCTCAGGAATTTCGCGGACCCGAGCCGCCACGCATGCAGCGGACGGTTCAGCGCCGCACCGATCGTCTGGATCGCGTGATCGAGCAGCACGACGCCGGGCACGACCGGATGGCCGGGGAAGTGGCCGGGCAGCGCGGGATGGTCGGCGGCAATCGTGAACGCGAGCGCGGGCGGACCGGCCGGGTCGCGCCCGGCCGGCGCGGCCGTTGCAGCCGTCGCGGCCGTCGCACGTGCATGATGCGCGACGAGCGCGGCCAGCACGTCGCGCGGCAGCTTGCCCGTTTCGTTGCGCGGCAGCGCATCGACGAACACGAGCGGGCGCGGCATGAACGCGGGATCGATCCGCTCGCGCAGCGCG